>JAKBQO010000002.1 GCA_021835185.1 Thermoplasmata archaeon | reverse complement strand
ATAAGGCAGATATAAGGAAAGACGATGGGAAAATGCCCTGGCGTGTTGAATGGCCTGCAAAATGGTATGCACTTGGCGTTACAATAGAGCCCTTTGGAAAAGACCACGCAGCCTCAGGAGGTTCATATGATACTGGAAAGGAAATCGCAGCTAAAATTTTTAAAATATCCCCTCCGGTGCCTTTGATGTATGAAAGAATACTGTTAAAAGGCGTCGGGGTAATGCACTCCTCAACAGGTGTGGCAATAACTGCATCTGAAGTAACAACATTTGCACCTCCAGAGATATTACGATTCCTTATAGCAAGGAATGATCCTGGAAGGCATATTGATTTTGACCCGGGAATGGGATTATTGAACCTTATAGACGATTACGAAAAGATGGAGCGCGCTTACTTTGGCCTGGACGAATCAAACAATGAAAACTTCAAGCGCATTTATGAGATGTCACGCATTAAAATACTTGATGCACCTGAAAAAATAAATTTCAGGCATATAGTAACCCTGATCCAGATATACAGGGATGACAATAGCTTCTTTTCAGCACTTAAAAGAAGCGGGTACGATAAGGATCAGATAGACGATTATCTCAAAAATGAAATAGTTATTGCAAAATACTGGCTATCTAAATATGCTCCGGAAAACATTAAATTCTCATTGACAGACAAGCAATTCCTACTTACAGATGATCAGAGATCGATATTACAGGAATTTCTGGATAAACTCGCCAGTGTAGAATGGACATCAGATTCCATACATACAGTGATTTACG
Source organism: Thermoplasmata archaeon (assembly GCA_021835185.1). Next base: position 29,062 of record JAKBQO010000002.1, on the reverse strand, counting down.
ATATAATTGGAGACCGCAAGCTTACACCTAAGGACGTATTTACTTTATTTTACCGGGTTTTTATCGATAAAGATAAGGGGCCACGCCTTGGATATTTTCTATCAAGCATGGATAAAAATTATGTGGTAGACAGGATTAAAAGCCTTATTCAAAATGATTCTACACAGTGATATAGAATAAAAAATACTATTTAAATTCCATTATGCCTATTCTTTTTAACAACCCACACAGCTTCATCAAATGTTAATGAGCTGGTAGATGCTTCCATGTTTCGATTTTCCAATCTTTCTAAAATAAGTTTAGCACTTTTAAAAATCTATCAGAAAGAAAGCCACAGAGTTTACAATGCGGATAAATTTCTGGAATTGTTAAAATATGTAGAGGCCCGGTATTACCGGTAAAATTTATTACCGGAATGGGACTTCATATAAAATGATAGTCGCAAATCCAGCACCGCTTGACACTTCTTATGTTCCGGAAAAATTATTTTTTAGAGATGATAAGATAGCAGCTATCAGATCTGCAGTCCTGGCGCCAGCAGGAAATGGGATATCAAATAATATAATAATTCACGGGGACTCAGGCACAGGCAAAACTTCAACAGTAAAATTCCTTATGAGGGAGAATAAATCTATAATTTATGAAAATGCATTATCATTCAGGAATGTAAAAAATCTGCTTGAACATGTTATTTCGAGGCTTGGAAAGCCAGTCTCCTATCACGGTCTTTCATATTCTGAAATCTTTTCTATGCTCAATTCTATAATATCATTCCGTGGCGACATAGTTCTTGTAATAGATGAAGCTACCGGCTTTTTAAAGGGCGATACCGCAGGATTGTACAATCTGTTCAGGGCATCTGAAATCTACGGGGCCGGATTAAGTACTATACTTATTTCCATAGAAAGCCCATTCATGTATATGGAAAGAAAATACGGGACAATTGTGGAACTCAAATTCAATAAATATAGCAGCGATGAGATCCAACGGATTATAACAGATCGGGCATCTATGGCACTGGAGCCCGGAACATGCACAGATTCTATACTTGGATACATATCAGAAATTTCAGGGAAGTTCGGGAGTGCACGGTTTGCCATAGAACTCCTGCAAAAAGCTGCATATATGGCAGAATACCGCCTTTCAAAAACAATTGAGAACGATGATGTCCGGTCAGCTGTTTCACTCATAAATCCATATATAACGGAAAGCAAACTTTCACTGCTAGATAGAAGGGAACTTGTAATACTCCTTGCAATATGCATTCTGCTTCCCGATACACTTTATGTGGACGTACCATCAATAGAAAAAGAGGTTCAATTGCAGGGAGAAGAATATGGCATTCAATACAAAAAAACCGAAATATACCGGGTAATACGCAAACTTGAAAGCCTTGACATTATTTCATCATCCCTGAAGAGCAGCGGAAACCGGTCAGGTGTATCAAAGCTGGTATCTATAAACGATGTACCTGTTTCTATACTTTCAATAAAGATCAGGGATCTTATTAGCAGACTCTGAAATAATAAAATCAAATGGCTTAAACGATCTCTTCAAAAGATTTTCATAATATTTCCTGTCGAAAAATTCGGAGTGGCTTTTTATAATGTTATGTTTTTTATCAACTACGATTCCGGAAATAACCATACCAGGATATATCATTTTTTCCCTGCCAAGGCTTTTCATCAGATAATACGTACTATTTCTGGTTTTATAATCATCAATGTGCCTGTTTATACCGAATTCTATCCTGAAATCTTCAATAGGGAAGTTTTCAAGTTTCATATACCTGTTTTTCAGGTCATCCAGCTTTTCTTTTTTTAATGGTAATTCATCAAAACTGCAGTTTAACGCATCAAGTGCCTGCTCCTGGAACTTCCTGACCAGTGGTGGTGAATCCCTTCTCCTGAGTTCTATGCCTCTTACCTTAAACGTTCCATCTTTCCTTAATCCTATATATCTGTTTGCGGAACCTATGCCATTGGCCTGGGGCATAAAAGCAATCCATCTATAATTTGAATCCAGAACTATAGGTATGCCTGTTTTATCATATATCTCTTTAAGTGTTTTATCTATATCACCGTTTCCTGATAGCCAGAGTGAATCAACAACACCATGTAAAACGGTGAAACCATTTTCTTCTGAAATTCTCATGGAATCTGCTATTATTTTTCTCCCTATGCCTGTTATTTTTTCATGCACATCTATCCTTCCAAATTTTGCATTTTTATAACCGGTATACCCGAAGGAATTGAGAAGGAGGATTTTCAATGCCTTATTTCTGCTTGCATAGATATCCGACCTGCCGTTGACATATTTATACAGTAGCCTCCTGTCCAGCAATCCTCTGAGGAACTGTGATAAATAGGCAGTATTTCCTCCAGAAATGCTCTCCGGTGATATGCCATATTCAACTATTATTCCAGGATACATGGATGAAAAATCAATTTCATATACATCCGAATAAATTCCCGGCTCCGGATTAAAAACTATTCCACCTGCGTCTGCACTGAATAATTCAGCAGGATTTTTTGCAATCTCATAATCATCTTTTCTAAATGGCACAAGTATTTTTCTTTTTAATGCTTCTTTTTCCTCAATAGAAGAAACAACGGTGCCAGGAGTTATGCTGGAAACTATTTCAACAGGAAGGGATGAAACCCTTGATAGCTCAAACAGCCCTGAGATTCCAGCTTCCCTGTATACAAAGGAATCATAATCTACGCATATTCTATCCCTTATTTTTACAGCCCCGGGCATATACGAATGCCTGCCATAGGATTCAAAGGTTCTTTCCCTGTAAAATCTGGCATTAATATAATATCCATGTTTTTTCATCTGGTCAAGCAAAATGCTGAATTCATTTTGATAGTTTCTATATATTATAATGATGTTTTCCTCTATAGCCCTTTTTGTTTCTTCATAGATATTGCTGGAATATATATTGCCATTTATGGCAACATATTTTATCCTGCCACGTGTGGATACAGGTTCTATTACTGCTGCAGGCAAACTTATATCCTCCTCATATGGGTTTTCCAGGCTATAGAATTCCATTCCCCTGCTTACCATAAACCGTAAAATATTATTTATGTCAGCATTATAAATTTTCAACCGGGAACCAAATGATTCCTCAATCCTGGATGCCATATCACTTGATTTAGATGGGCTAAGATATATCTGTATTCCATTTTGCAATCCATAAATATCGTTCATTGTAGTATAACGGTAGATATAATTTGTCGCGTCCAGGCTCTTCTCAAGCATGGTTAAATAGTATGGTTCGCCTGAAACAAATATCCATGTCCTGTTATTGAAGTATTTTTTAATGATCTTTCCGTTCCGGTATATCCACAGTTCTATTACATCAGAACCAGTGGCGTTTATTATCTTCTCCATATCCATCCAGCTTTTTATATAATTCCAGAATAATAGCAGCAAAAAACTGGTTAAAATTTGAAATCTCATTTGAATGTTTCTCTGCCATGGATATAATAACTTTCAGAATTTCAATATCTTCTTTTTTCATATATGTGCGCATGGATAAAATTTCTTCTTCCATAGATTTCACATATTCCCTTGACGACTGTGTGTTCCTTCCCATTTTACCATCCCATAAATTCTTCATTCACTGTTTTTGAACCCACAATATCAAATATTACCGCACTGCCATTATATACTGATTGTTCCATCACATAATTTATCTCACCAATAACAGAAAGGCCCCATGAATCAAGCACAAACGATGAGATCAATATAAGGTATTTTTCAATGCCGCTCTCTATAACTATTCTATTCAGCTGATATGGAGTCATAATTCTCTGGATTTTTACATTAAAATTTAAAATATTCTTTTCAAGCATAATTCCATCAGATATCAATAGTTTTGTGGGCATGTAATGTGTTATTTCCCGTAAAATATCAAAACTTCCGCTTCTAATGCTGAACTCTCCCATAAAAATTAAAATAGCAATTTTAAGAAATAGTTTCTGCAATGTTTAAAAAAATGAGAAAATGAGATGTATAATTTTATTTTATAAATGCTTTTTTTATTACAATTTTTTCAAGGGGCTTATCGTTCCTGTCTCTCTTTGCCTTGCTTATTTTATCTGCAACATCGAGACCCTTTACAACTTTGCCGAATACGGGGTGCATTTTATCAAGATAGTTGTTATTCACCACATTTATAAAGAACTGGGATCCGCCAGTATTAGGCCCGGCATTTGCCATTGCTATGGTTCCCCTATCATTTCTATTGTTTTTTGTAAATTCATCTTTTATTTTGTATCCAGGGCCACCCATTCCTGTTCCTGTCGGGTCTCCACCCTGTATCATGAAATCGGGTATAACCCTGTGAAATATTGTATTATTGTAGAATCCCTGCTCAACAAGCTTTCTGAAATTGCCCGCTGTAACAGGCATATCTTTCTCAAACAATTCTATTTCTATATCTCCCATGCTGGTTTCAAGTACTGCTGTTGCCATATCATCGGATAATATCTACAATTATATACTTTTCCAGATAACACAGTCTGTAAATATTAATTTCCAATAGCTAAATATTATAATAGATTAAATATAACACAGAGAAAAAATTAAAAAATTACCATACTTATTATTATATTACAGAATTATTTTTTAATAATATGCTTAATTATTCTTCATTATATTAAAGAATATGTAAAAAAATAAGTTATCTTTAAATATAATGACGTAATATAATTTTATGGTCGAAAATGATGCTTATTCTGTACTTGATAATGCAAAAGTAGGAAAGTTCCAGAGAAGGCTGGCTGTAACGGCCGCACTTGGCCCATTTACAGACGCTTTCAATGAATTTGGTGCATCAATATCGCTTATAGCTGTTGGGATACTTTTCCACCTGCCTCCAGTACTGGTTGCAGCAGCAACAGCAGCTTACTGGGTAGGTGTAGCGGCGGGTGCAATATTAGGCGGTATAGCATCAGATGCAATAGGAAGAAAGCAGATATTTTTATATGATACAATAGGCATGGCTGTGTTTGCAGTTATCAGTGCCATAGCCACCGGATACATCTCATACTTCCTGGCACGGCTTGCACTGGGTATATTCATAGGGATGGATTATGCAGCCGCAGTCCCACTGCTTTCAGAATATTCTCCATCAAAGAAAAGAGGCGGGCTCCTTTCCACTGAAAAACTGTTTTTTATGTTCGGCACAATTGCCACAGTTGTAATAGGCATGGTTTTCACATATTATGTGGGCGTGCTTCTGGCATGGAGATACGATTTCCTGATAGCAGCAATACCGGCAATAATACTATTCGGATTAAGGTTTGATATGCCCGCATCGCTCAGATGGGCAAAAGCTTCCGGAAGAAAAGATCTGATACCAAAAATATTAAAGAAACTCCACAAGGAAGGGATAGATATAGATCCTGAAACAGTAAAAGTGGATAAGCCCCAGTCTATAAAGGAAAACATACACGAATTCTTTAACTCAAAGAATAAAAAAACAGTTGCATACATATTCTGGATAGGAGCGGCATATGCATTGACAGTAAACCTTGTAAGTGTGTATGCCAGCACTGTTCTGGAAAACCTTGGAGCAACATCATTTTTTGCAGAGGAAGGAACATTGATAATTGATATAGTGGGGACATTTGGCGTTATACTGACACTGATTGTTGTTGACAGGATCGGAAGAAGGCTTATGGGACTCTTCGGCTTTGTCCTTGGTGCCATACCACTTACCGTCCTTATAGTGGCAGATGTATACCACGCAATGACAATACCGCTTGTAATATCCATGTTCGGGCTATTCTTCTTCATAAACGTTGGCCTGGTCGGCACACTTCAATACCTCCCGGCCGCAGAAGTTTCAACTACAAAATCCAGGGGACTTGCTGTAGGTTGGGAGAAACTTTTTGAGTTCGGACTCGCATTACCGGCGCTCACATTGTACGCATATATAGGACTGTTCTACTCTTTCATATACGATACTATAATGGTAATAATTGGCGGTATAGTTCTTTATTTCCTGTCATTTGAAACAAAAAACAGGTCGCTGGAGAGAAATGCAATGGAAGCAGAGAAAAAACATACAAAATCCAGGGAGGGAAAATCAAAGACAGTACAGGAAACAAAACGTATTGATTGAATGGAACATTAACAATTTTTAAATATTTATTTAATATTTTAATTGATGCAAGCTGGATTTCTTAATAAATTAAATTCTGAAATAATTTTAGAAGATTATGAGCCACCGGAACCGGGGGATAATGAGGTAACAATAGAACAGAAATATACCGGGGTATGTTTCAGGGATATACTCACACAGCAGGGATTCTTTCCCAGGGTTTCACTTCCAGTAATACCCGGCCATGAAATAGGGGGCATTATAATAAAAAAAGGCAAAAATATCACAAATTTCAATATAGGAGATAGGGTTTCAAGCCTTATCTACGTGCCATGTGGAAAATGTGAATTCTGTTTATCAGGAAATGAAAATCTATGCCCTAATAAAGTTGCGTATGGCGAGGGAAGAAATGGCGGTTATTCCAGATATGTAAACGCAGATGAGAGGTCTCTGGTTAAAGTTCCCCCTGAAGTTCCGGAGGAAACAGTCCCTATTGCAGCCTGTGTCATAGCAATGCTTTATCATGCGATAGGGAGGGTAGGAAAAATAAAAAAGGGTGATTATGTTTTAATCACCGGTGCAGGCGGTGGCGTTGGTGTACATGCAGTGCAGATGGTAAAGGCACTTGGAGGCCATCCCATAGCGGAAACCGGATCTAAATGGAAAGAAGAGGAATTGTATAAACTCGGTGCGGAATATGTTGTATCCCCGGAAAGGGAATATAATAAGGATGTTAAGGAAATTACAGGCCAGGGGGCAGATATTGTACTTGAAGATGTGGGAATTGCAACATTTTCGAAAAGCCTGAGAAGCCTTAAAACAGGGGGCAGGCTGGTAGTTATAGGGAATTTGAAGCCAGAGCCTGTTGAACTACCTCTCGGGCTTATTATCCTCAAGGGCAATAGCATAAAAGGGAGCATAAGTTCCACAAGAGAGGATTTGAAAAAAGCCCTGGAACTGTCAAAATCGCAGATATCTCCTGTAATAGGCAATAAAATAGAACTTCAGGATATAAATAATGGTTATGCAAACATGCTTGATAGGAAAGTACTGGGCAGGCTGCTGATAAAATTTTAGCATCATTTGTTCCATGTTAAAATTTAATTTAACAAAAACCTTTTTTAAAAGTTAATAATGGAGTATAGATAATAAAATGTATATTGTGCCCTCATCTACCGCTTATAATGTATCCAGGAAACTGGCAAGTATTTTTTCATGCAACGTTTCCGGGGTTGTCAGGAAAAGATTTCCGGACAATGAAATGTATTTGAAGATTATTGACGATGTTAAAGGAGAGGATGTACTTCTTGTGGGAAACACAAGGAGTGATCAGGATATAATTGAATACCTCCTGCTTCTGGATGCTATAAAGGAGGAAGAGCCGAAAAGTATAACTGCAGTGGTGCCGTTTTTCGGGTATGCAAGGCAGCATATGAGATATAATAACGGTGAACCGGTGTCTTCAAAGGTTTTTACACAGGCAATAAATCAGTATGCTGACAGGATTATAACTGTTGAACTTCACGATGAGCAGACACTGAATTATTCTAAAGTTCCATTTACCGATATTAAAATTATAAATCCAATATATAAATATTTTATGGATAAAAACATAGATTTTGTTATATCCCCTGACGATGGCGGATATGAACGCGTTAAACTGATGGGTTCAAAACTGGGCATTCCTGCATATTATATTGACAAAAAAAGGATTGATTCAACCACGGTAAAAATGACCCTTCCGGAAGAAGACTATAAAGATAAGAACATTCTTATTCTGGATGATATAATTTCAACAGGGGGCACAATAATCAAAGCCTCCAGGATGTTAAAGGACAAAGGTGTCAGAAACATATACGCCTGCGCAATACATGGTGTATTTGCAAATAACAGCAATGAGAAAATAGAGAGATATGTAAATGAACTCACTGTAACAGATACCATAGAAACAAAATATAGCAATATAACAATTTCAGGGGAAATCGCAGAATCCCTGAAAGACAAGATAAGCATATGAAAAGTGGTCTCAGGGTTCTCGGGCTAGATGATGGCCCGTTTAACCGGAATTCCGATACAAAAACTGTTATGGTAGGAGTTTTAATGAGGTTAAACTCCTATGTTGAGGGAATCTCAACAGGAACTATAAAGGTTGATGGCATGGATTCCACGGAAACTATAATGTCTATGCTAAATGGGAGATTCAGCAAAGATATAGATTTTATAATGTCAAATGGGATAACATTTGGCGGTTTCAATATTATGGATATCAGGATGATAAACCGGTTAACAGGAATCCCCATAATCTCAATAACAAGAAAAAAACCGGATATGGATTCTATGTTTTCCGCACTTAAATTGCATTTTTCAGATTATATGCAAAGAATAGAACTTTTAAAAAACAGTTCAATAAATAAAATTGAGTACTCTGGAAAGGCACTGTATGTAAACTGTTGCGGGATATCTGTGAATGATGCCCTTTATCTTATAAAGAAAACCACTATAATGGGTAATATACCTGAACCTGTGAGAATGGCGCATCTCATAGCAACAGCTATTGTAAGTGGAGAAAGCTATGGAAAAACATAAAACATCTGAAAAATAAAAAATTTAATTTATTTGCTGCTAGAAATACAACCAGTATGCACTTTACGTTATCCACAGTTTCCCACATTAATCATTAATATCCTAATTCATAGCATAACATTTAAGATCAAAATAAATGGCAATATGAATCAGGTGAATTTATATTTCTCTGACGGAATCCCGGAAATTTCATTTTTAATTTTATAAAGATTTCCACCATCTCCATTTTCATCTATAGCTGTTGTAATATAGAGCGTTTTTAAATCATCCCCTCCAAACACGCAGGAATCAACATTTTTTGCACTCACATAAATTTTTTTTATAACCTTTCCATTGCTGTCAAAAGCTATTACGGACGAACCACCATGGAAGGCTACGTATAAATTGCCCATTGAATCTATTGTCATTCCATCCGGTACACCAGGAAATACTGAAACATCTATACTTTCCATTTCATCAAGAATAGCCGAATTTCTATTATCATAATTGAAAACTCTTATTTTTCTTGTTGGGGAGTCTATATAATACATAATTTTTTTATCGTAATTCCATATTGTTCCATTTGATATGGTGATCCTGTCAAGTACTTTACTCTCTTTACTGTCAAATCTATATAGTGCACCAAGTGGGTCTTTTTCATTCATATCCATAGTCCCGGCGAAAAGAACTCCATTCATATCGCATTTGCCATCATTTAATCTAATATTCTCATCTAATTTCATCTTGAAAATAGTTTCAACTTTTCCACTCTTTAAAATTAAATGTTTTATAGATTCCTTTGTGGCAAAAATCAGCCCATCATCGCATGGGACTATGAAAGGTATAATACTGTCAGTATGCAGCTGAGTTATATTCTCACCGTAAGAGTATATTTTTCCGTTTAATATATCAACATAATATAGCAACCCATCTCTCCATATTGGGGATTCCCCCAGTTTTAACTGTGGCGACTCATGTATTAATTTAGCTTTTAACATGTAAACATTATTACATTAATGCTATATATTCTTAGCAGATAATTTTTATCCCGGTAATTATTATTCACGATCAGGTGGCAAGGAAGCCCACGTGCTCTAGCCACGGGTAGTTGACCTGCAATATCCCAGAAAAGTTATAATACCTATAATCATTCATAAATATTATGTGGGAAACTCTGTTTAAAATGGATAAAATTGAGGACAATGCCTTGAAGGATATTACAGTAAAAGGGGTTCCTTTGCTTGTATCAAGGATAGATGGGAAAATATATGTCACAGATCTGTACTGCACACACGAGCAAACCTCCCTTTCTGAAGGATTCATAGAAGGTTGCAGTGTTGTATGTTCCGCCCATTTTGCTTCGTTTAACCTGAAAGATGGGAAGGTTATTTCAGGGCCTGAAGGTGAGACCGGAACAATTAAAGATTTGAAGTCATACAATACAAAGATAGAGAATGGGATGATAATGGCGGATATATAATGAAAATCATAGTTCTGGTTAAACAGGTACCTGATGTCAATGCAATACGATTTGACGAAAAGACTAAAAGGATAATAAGGGCAGGGGTAAAATTATCATTTAACTCCTATGATAAAAAGGCAGTTGAAGCAGCAGTAAGGCTGTCAGAAAAATATAAATGTGAAACATACGTTGTTTCTATGGGCCCCGGGGATGCCAGAGATGTACTGAACGATTCAATGAAAATGGGAATTAACCATGCTATACTGTTAAACGATCCAAATTTTGCAGGTTCAGATACCTATGTAACATCCAGGATTCTATCCTCATTAATAATGCACATTAGCCCGGACATAGTTTTATCCGGCAAATCTTCACTGGATGGCGAAACATCCCAGGTTCCTCCGGAAACAGCAGAGATGGCAGGATACAACTTTGTTTCAAACGTATCATCAATAGAAATAGCCGAAAATAGGGTAATAGTGGCCAGGGATGAAGATAATGGCATAAGGAAACTGGAAGTTTCATTTCCGGTATTCCTCTCAGTCAGCGAGAAAATTAACAGGGCAAGGCAAATAGACCCATCTGCAAAGGTTGAAAATATTGATATATATGACTCCAGATTTACCGCATGGAAGGGAAGTGATTCGCCCACAAGTGTGGTTGATACATTTTCAATGGCCAATACAAGGAATAATAAATTTATTACTTTTCAGGAATTTCTGGGAATACTTAACTCCTCGGGAGAAGTAAAACAGGATCCAGACTATAAGATTCTGGATGACCCGGCAACAGAGGAAATTTTTCTGGGGCTAGCAGTGGACGATCCAGGGACATCCCTTGAAATTTCTTCTAAAATAGCAGAGATTGGAGGCCATAGAATAGTTGTAATAGGGAATATAAACCCATCCAGGCTGAATGGCATGGCATGCCACAAATACATATATCTTGATAACTCAGACTATGTTTCATTTTCTGAATATGTTGCGGAATTTATAAGGAAAAATAAAGTGCGCCACGTTCTCGCACCCTCAAATCTTAACGGAAGGGACATATCATCACACATAGCTGCATCTATTGGCCTTGGCCTCACTGCAGATTGTGTGGATATAAAATTTGAATCAGGAAAAATGGTCCAGTATAAACCCTCTTTTGGAGGTGGCATAATAGCAGTCATTAAATCAAAAACTGAACCTGATATGGCAACTGTGAGAAAAGGCATGTTTCCTATTAAATTCAGGAGCAAATCATATGATGTGCAGACCGTAAATCTGGAAAAAAATGAAAATTTCCACGAAATTGATAACACACCCATTGACAGCAATCTACATCCCCTTGATACCCCTGTGATATTTGGAATCGGCACAGGCGTGCATGCTGAAGATATCCCGCACATTCTGGAAATAGCGGAAAAAATAAACGCTTCTGTTGGTGCAACAAGAAGGGTGGTAGATATGGGAAGAATTCCCAGGCAATTCCAGATTGGCCTTACCGGAATGTCAATATCACCTTCCTTATATGTTGCTCTGGGCATATCGGGATCTGATAACCATATAGTTGGCATCCGATACGCAGGCAAGGTAATGGCTGTTAACAACAATCCTGATGCAGATATATTTAAACATTCAGATTTTGGCATGATTATGGATACGCATGAATTTATTGAAAACCTCTATACGTTTGTTAATAAATAATAGGGGAACTTTTAGATTCTTACAGATAATTTATTTTTCAATACGTCTGTCATTTTGATCAGAAATACTTACCGATGATATAACGGTAAAGAAGCAATAAAAAACTCTTATGTAATCATCATTTCGCAAATTTGTCCGGTTGTTTTCGAGCTCGGTCCTCATATAATCAAATGGCTATGCACCTTTCTGATTGTACATTAAATAAATATTTTCTGGATTGCCAGCAATATTTAGCATCATTGTAACTATGGAAACATGGGAATAATAAAGAGTAGAATGTATGTTCCCTGTAAATTTGTGGAGTTGAGGTTTAGAAATAATAATTTACTACCCCGGTATTAACTATAATGGATATGCATAATGTCACCATAAATTTTCCAAAAAATATAGTTCTTGAAAATGGGGAAAGTATACATATTGAAAGGGATAAAATTACTGACGAGTCATTGTTTTCAATGCTATTTCCGGAGAAATCTACCGATCGTATTGCAATAAATCTCATAAAAAATGGATTCCACGACGCAACTCCGAGTTTTTTCAAAGGCGAGAAATACAGTATGGCTAAAGAAATAGCGTTTCCATGGGAACTGCACATCAGGCTCTTTAATTATGGTAAGCAATATGGAAAAATGTTTGCGCACGTTGAAATATCAAGAAAATACTTTGAACATCTTTTTATAATACAACCCTCCGTGTTTGAGCCCTTTGAATTTTATAAGAGTATATACCGTGAATTCAACGTTATGTATGAACCATCCGGAAAAAAAGTTAAAGAATTCAAGAATTATTATAAAGTTAAGCTCATACCACCGGAAAATCTTATAGAGTGGATGCCACTTGTTTTAAATTTATATAGCAATTTCTCCCAGTACAAGGAAAAAATCAGGGAAATTATTGATGTAATAGATTTTGAATTGCACCGTAAATAAATCTATTTTTTTGAATAGCGCTTCACATCATGCCCGCATATGGGGCATGTTTTAATATATTCATCATATATTTTATGGCAGCCGGTACACCTGTATTTCCATATTATGCCCTTTTTTATGCCAGATATCCCGCCTCCTGAATAGGCAATCCCACAATATTTTGCAACATTCTGTATGGCATAATCGTCTGTGATTATTATCCCATTTAATTCAATTGCAAGTGCGAGCACATCAATATCAGTGGCACTTAGCGCATTGTAATCCCCGGTACTTAAAGCTGCTTCACGGGCTTTTGCAATATACTCCTTTCCAGGGCTGCGTGTCGTTATATTCGCTACTTCAAGGATCTTTTCAAGTGACCCTTTTTTTATTTCATTGATAACAGACTCAGGGTAAACATAACCATCCTCTGAAATATTGAGATTCCCAGATAACATTGCTGAGGTATCTATAATATATTTTTTCTTCCCTTCCACATGGCAAAATATTATTATTAGTAATAAATCTACCTTAAACAATACATAAATGATTTTCCATTTTTAATAGCATATTTTAACTTCTGTGTAATTTCGATCCCATGTTACTGGTATACATTATTATGCTCATTATAGGAATAGCCGTTGGCGCCCTGACAGGAATTACCGGTAGCAGTGGCGTGCTTGTTGTTGTTCCTGTCCTTTCATATATGGGAATCAATTTTAAAACATCTGTAGGTACAAGCCTGCTGGTAGACGTGGTAACTACAACAATTGTGATATATGTATATCTCAGGAAAAAAACCCTTAATCCCGGAATAGGTATAGTACTTGGAATCGGTGCAATAATTGGTGCACAGCTTGGCTCCCTTATTGCAGGAATATTGCCTGTGCTTCCACTGGAAATCATTTTTACTGCCATGGCAGCATATATGAGCTATTATGTGATTAAAAAATCGTACAACATCGATAGCCATGGGGTCAGAAAGATGGAATTAAGCCGTAATTTAGCGTTGATAATCGGTTTTGCCCTGAGCATCCCGGTTGGCATTCTCACAGGGGTTATAGGAACCAGTGGTGGAATTATGTTTGTTTTAATTATCATGGTATTTTTCTCAATGAAGGCACAGAATATGGTAGGTACCGCAACACTTGCAATGTTTCTGTCCGCAGCAAGTGGTTCTATAGGTTATTATGACATAGGGCATATTGACTTCCTGGCAGCAATACTTATAGGTGTTGTGGCACTGGTTTCCGGCTATTATTTCTCAATATTTGCACATAAAATTAAGCAGAAATATATATACCGGTTTATAGGCGTTGTCTTCATAATTGTGGTCATAAGTGAAATTGTGAAGATTGTTGTCCTATAGAAGAATTGATTTTCCTATGCCCGAATATTCTTTACCGAGGTACTTATAATCCTTATCATGGCAACACCTGCATTTACTGTTTCTCTCAACATTTATTTTATTAATTTCAAAATTGAAGGCATCTATAAAATAAATGCTGCCATCTATTCCATAATCCAGTAAAATTTTCACGGCAAGGTTGACACCATATGATGCGATTAGGGCCGGCACAGTATTCAATACACCGGTTACTTCACATGATGGCAATTCAGCAGGTTCACTGTTAAAGCAGGCATAGCATGACGTTTTTCCCGGTATTATAGCTTTAAATTCACCATACATTTCTATAGCGGATGTAAACACCCATGGTATTCCGTATTTGTCACAGGCATCATTTATTATAAATCTGGTGGTCATATTGTCTGTTCCATCAAAAACCAGGTCTGCTGAATTTACCATATAAGCCAGAGAGGAATCAAAAGCACTATTATGGAACTCAACCTCCACATCAGGATTAATTTTCTGCAATTTTTTTGCTGCTGTTTCCGCTTTGTACTCTTTCAAATCATCCATATCATAAAGTATCTGCCTGTGAAGGTTTGTAATCTCTATCCTGTCCCTGTCCACAAGTATTAACTTCTTAACTCCTAATCGTGAAAACATCTCTGCCGCAGCACTCCCGGTGCCACCAAGGCCAATTATGAGAATAGTTTTTTCGAGAAGCTTTTTCTGGTTAGCTTCTCCAATTTGCTTTAAAACAATTTGCCGCGAATACCTTTTCATGTCCATTGGTACTTATTATAACAATAACTTAAATATTTTCAGGTTCAATAAATCGATGCCACTCATAGTTTATAATATTAATCTATAATTAATATATGTGTTCTATAATATATAGAGCAAAATTTAAATATGTAACTATTATAGTCTAATATGGGAAAGGCAGGTTTGGGGGCAAAGGCCGGCGTTGTTGCAGGCCTTGTATATGGTATTTTAGATGGCATATTTGCATATGTAGTGCTGGTAATATTTAAAACGGACGTAATGAAAGTTATGTCTACCTTAGCAGCAAAGGAAACTTCACTGGGCATAAAAGTCACAGGTGCACAACTATATTCTACAGACCTTACACTTGCACCTGTAGAGGGTATAGTAGGAGGCCTTATTATCGGTATCATCCTTGGCATAATATTTGCTTATACACATAATAAAATACCGGGCAAGAATATGATTATAAAAGGTGAGATTTTTGGTCTTATTTTATGGATTATATTTGATGTGCTTATCGGCGCAGTAGATATCAGTACATACGGACTTACATATTATATTGCATCCATTGCATTTGATATTATTCCTCTGGTGGTATTTGGATTTATCCTGGGCACACTATATAATAAATGGGAAGTTAAAGATACACCGGTGACAGATGAGGAATTTAATAAAATGAATTCAGGAAATCTTTAATATTTTCCTAAGATAACTTAATGCCGGATAAAGAAATAAATGTAAGATATTTATGGATGCCGATGTAAAAAATAAATATATTCTCGCCGGCAAAATAGGCAGAGATGCACTGGAATACGCTCAAACACTCATAGAGCCAGGCGCATTATTCTATGATGTTGCAGAAAAAGCAGAGCAATTTATCCGGGATAAGGGTGCTGTACCATCATTTCCGGTCAATTTATCCATTAACAATGAAGCCGCACATTATACACCATATGAGGGGGACAAAAAGAAATTCAAGACCGGTGACCTTGTTAAAGTAGACCTCGGAGCTATGGTAGATGGCTATATGTCGGATAACGCCGCTACCATTGAAGTTGGAAATACCGGTAATTACAGTGACCTGATAGATGCAACAAGGGATGCCCTGAACTCCGCCATAAAAATACTGCGCCCACTTATTAATATATATAGAATTGGAGAAGAAATAGGGAATGTCATAACATCCCGTGGATTCAATCCCATAAAAAACCTCGGTGGACATGGAATTAACCGCTATGATCTGCACTCTGAAATTTTTATACCAAATTATGATGATGGGAACGATGAAACAATAAAAACGGACAAGGTTATTGCAATTGAACCGTTTGCCAGCACAGGCATAGGAATGATACATAGCGGGCAGATGGGGAATATTTACATTATTGACAAGCCGGGAGTAAGGGACAGGGATGAGATTTTATATAAAAATTTCAATACGGCTCCATTCGCCGAAAGATGGGTTTCCAGGCTGATGAAAAATGATCAGGAGTACATAAGGAAGAAAATGTCAACAAAATATGTTTCAGGATTCCCTGTATTGAAAGAACACAGCAAGTCGATGATAGCCCAGTCAGAACATACTATAATGGTACTGGGAGACGAAATAATTGTTACAACAAAATAATTATTTTTCAATAGTTTTATTTATTATATTTTCGGCCTTATAAAGGACATCTTCCATTGAACTGTTTGCATCTATTTTTTCAATTTTTATCTGTTTTTGAGTAAACATTTTCATGTTACCCAGGAAGTATTCATAGTAATCCTGTATCGCTTTCAACCCTTCCCTCTCCTCCAGAATTGATAATTGCTTTCCCCTGAAATTCAAATTTTTCCTGCTATTCCTTATTCTTTCCAGGGCAACATCCAGATTGGCATCAAGATAAATTATCATATCTGGCAATTTTAGCATTTTTGATACTTCCATCATCCAGAGTACCGTTTCCTTCCTATCCCCAAAAAGTCCCTCAATCATGGGCCCTTCATAGGCAATGGACGATGCAAGATACCTGTCGCATATAACATTTTTATATCCATTTATTTCTTCCTGGTGCTCCAGCCTGTCATATGTGAACAGGAAAAAATTATAAAATGAATTGGAAGGGGTACTGAGGGTTTTCAGGTTTGCCAGCTGGAATTTATCAGTCGGCTCCCTGGTGAAGTGAATGTTATTAAATATTTTCCTGAGTGAATTTACAAGTGTTGTTTTTCCTGACCCGTCAATGCCTTCTATAGTGATAAACATTAAATGGTTATAATTAACGGTTATAAATTATTATTTATGTACCATGTCCATGGAAATTTAAAATAATTATTAATAGTAATTAATTATAACATATAAATGCTTCCTAGTATTGAAGAATTAAGAAAAATGCGAAAATCACTGGGTATAAGCCAGAAAGAACTGGCCCGTATCAGTGGGGTCAGCCAATCTTATATCGCAAGGCTGGAGAAGGGTGAAATCAATCCTGCATACGATAAGGTAAGAAAAATTTTTGAGTATCTCAACAATTCTGGAAACCGTGCCAAGGATATAGACATAAAGGCTGAACTTATAATGACAAAAGACGTTGACACATGCGAGATGAACGATTCCATAATATCAGCACTTAACAGGATGAGAGAAAAAGGATATTCACAGCTTCCTGTCGTAACATCGGATAAGAGGATTATAGGAACTATTACAGAATCCAATATTAATGACATGTTAATAAAAGGGACAAGCATAGAATCGCTGAAACATCTCATAATAAAGAAAGTTATGGGCAGTGTTCTACCGCAACTTGACAAGAATAGCCCTATATCCATGATATACCCCCTTTTAAAATACTCCAATGCAGTTTTAATAGTTGATGGGACAGAACTTAAAGGAATAATAACCAAAGCAGATGTGCTTAAAGCGGTTGAAACATATGGGTAATATAGTACTTTTTACATTATATGCAATAATTCTATTTGCTCCTGCGTTCATAGCCAATCCCGGTGCTGTAATAACCGGCGGGCACTGGGTAATAGACCGGGGAAAAACATACAAAGGCAAACGTATACTCGGAGATGGGAAATCATGGTCCGGATTTATAGGAGGATCTCTTATAGGAATATTATCAGGAATAATAATTTACTATATTGTTATAGTGCTGAGAATTCCATATCCTGATTACGGAAAAAACATTATAGACGCTATACTTGTCCTCATACCAATGAGTTTTGGCTCACTTCTGGGGGATATGTCCGGGTCCTTCATAAAGAGAAGAATAGGGATGAAGCGTGGAGCCCGCGGCTCAATACTGGACCAGTGGCCATTTGTTATAGTATCTTTCCTGCTGGTATTCATATTTGCAAGGGGATTCTTTATGCAGCTCTATGGAGACCTTATACCTGTTGCTGTAATATTGATTATAACGCCGCCAATACACAGGGGCGTAAATATACTGGCATACAAATTTAAAATGAAGGATGTTCCATGGTAAAAATGGTGATTGCTGTAAGAAAAGACCTCGCAATGGGGAAAGGGAAGATAGCTGCCCAGGTGGCACACGCAGCGGTAGCATGCACACTTATATCTATGAAAAAGAATAAAAAAACTTTTAATGAGTGGTATGAAACCGGACAGAAGAAAGTAGTTGTAAAGGTAGATAACCTGCAGGAAATTTATAAAATCAAGGAAGAGTGCAAAATTCTTGGAGTTATAAGTGAAACAATAACCGATGCAGGATTTACGCAGATTATCCCCGGCACAGTAACATGCATAGGCTTAGGCCCTGATGAAGACGACCTTCTCGATCAGATTACAGGGAGTTATGGATTGCTTTAGCCATGCATTCTGTTCATGCAATTTCAAATACCATGCTAAATTTCTCAGTTATATAAAATAATCTCAGGAAATAAAAAACTAAATACATTTTATGCTTGATGCTATATTATGCAAAATCATGGTTCTTCAATAATGCCATTGCATTACGGGCATCCCCCGGAATACCTCTATAAAAGAATGGTAAAACTTGGTGGGATTATTTCAGATCTTATGATTCAGAATTACAGTGAAAACTTCTTCCTGGAAAAAATTGCAGATCCGTTCTGGTTCCATTCATTATCATTAGCTATTGGATTTGACTGGAATTCCAGCGGAACAACAACTGCCACACTGAGTGCATTAAAAGACCATATCAATAGGGGTGACAGCTTAAGAATTATCGGAGGAAAAGGGAAGCACATGGGAAATATAGGGCAGGAGATCGCCATGATAGAATCTGAAGGAAATATTGAGGATAAATATCTCTACCGGATAAAGAAGGATGCGAAATCAATAGCAAAGGTGGATGAAAAGCTGCTCCAGGACGGATTTAACCTTTATATGCAATTTATTCTGATGGATTATAAAGGAAATTATACAATAGTCAACCAGGGCATGAATACTGTTTCAAGCCTTGCCAGGCGGTACCACTGGAAAAATAATGATATTTCTTTATATGATGATAAAAGGAATGGCATTTCCGGCTACGAAGAAAATATTGCACTTGACCTTTCAACCAGAAAAAGTGAAAAAAATAGGGAAGGAATAATAAATATAATACAGGACAACCCTATAAAATACAGCAAACAACGTTCACTGGACAATTTTATGGAATCGGCCCCTGTTCTTGACCTGAATTATAAGATCAACTGGCAGAAAATGAAAGAACTTTATGAGTATAATCCCGGCAAGTTCGATGAATTGATGGACATGCCTGGAATTTCAAAATCAACAATAAGGGCACTTTCATATCTTGCTGAAATTGTTTATGGGGATAAGCCATCATTTGCAGACCCGGTTAAATATTCTTTTTGCCTTGGTGGGAAGGACGGCGTTCCAAAGCCGGTAAATGTAAACGATTATGATGAAGCTATAAAATTTTATAAGGAAATACTGAATGGAAACAGCAACTATGCAGAAATATCAAAACGCCTGGCCAGAATGAGTTATAGAATTTCCAGCAGATAGAAAATCAATTTTCTTTCTGGGTGTTATTTATATAATATATTATAAATATTATTATAAACATTGTTGAAACTAAATGATCCTGTCCATAATTTGGGGTAAATATAGGCCAACACTCTCAATGAAGTTAATAATTAAATGGAAGGGAATATTTTCCCTTTTGAAATTTATTTAAATAGTAAATAATATATCGCCCCGTAAATATTCCCTATATATACCATCTAAAAATACAATAAAAGAATATAAGCCCAGAATGAAGTTAAATAAGAATAAGTTTATTCACGAATTAATTTCTATATATTACTACTATATAGTATAACGAAGAAAGTAAATTATATAGTAAGGCAATCTTGATGTATGTATTTATAGAAATATTTAAATAAATGTTATGTATCTATATATATTATGTTTGAAATAAACATAGTTGAGAGCAGTGTTCTCTACCGTAAAAGAAAGGGGTTATCTTCGAACATGGCAATTGGCTCCATGCAAAAAGATAACAGGGAGCACTACAAGAGAGTTGCAAAAGCTATTGTGATGGTATCACTCTTCTGTATGATATCGGGAGCAGGATACTTAAGTATTGCAGGAGTTCCTATTATTGAAGACGCAAGTCATATGCTTCCCGGGGCGCTAATTAATACTGGCACATCACATGGAAATTTTCTATACTACTACTTCACACATGGCCATTTCCCGACAGCGTCTACTTGGTTTAATTGGCTAACTGTCACTATGGGACTGGAACCCAGCGTAGCCATTCTTGTCGCTGACGCATTAGGGGCTGCTGGATGGATTACAGAAGCGACCGCAGATGCAATTTTAGCAGCAAGTGGATATGTTGGAGCGGCCATTGGCGCTGCAATAGCTGCATATTGATTCCATAGGTGCGATATGGATAATTTTCAAAAACGCATAATAATCGGTACTTTGTATCCGATATCTATATTTTTATTTATACCTTCAATTATTATTTATCACTTTACACTGTTGATATGGTTAATAACTCTTACGGGTTCAGAATTTGTAGCATTTATTCTTGTTTTTTTAGGATACCTTATTGACAGGAAAGATAAAGGTATAACAGCAACATTTGCTGAATATCTAAAATTCAATAGTTATGGTCCACTAATAGTGCTTATATTATTTTTTATGTTTGTTTCTGGATATTATATTATGACTCACACATATATTGATACTTTAATATACATAAATATAGTATTAATTATATTCATACTCCTGGTTCTATTACAGCCAATCTCTAATATAAAATATAATAGAATTCCATCAATAGAAAACAATGAAGACACAAAAATACAGTCAATACTTAAGGTTTTTCGGGATTATAACATAACACCTCACATAAAAATAATAGATACAAACAGCGTTAAAATAGCTAATGGATACCAATCAGATAAATATTATATTTATATTACAAGCTATCTGCTTTCAAACTTATCAGAGTCAGAATTAGAAGCTGTTGTTGCACACGAAATAGGGCATTTAGTTATGAAACATAATTTAAAACATTTTTTGATTAGCTGGTTGGCACTGGTATTTGGCATTAACGCTTTCCTGCTTTCATTCATTGAAAAAAAATTTTATATACTGATTCCTATAGCAATTATTTTCCTTTATATTTTCGCCACATTAATACTTCCACTACTACAGCGCAGCGATGAGGTAAAAGCCGATCTATTTGCCTGTAAAGCTGTAGGGGCAGATACTGTAAAATCAGCTCTCGTAAGTATAGATAACCTTAATAAAACCCCGTTAAAGTTTAGCCCGAAGTATATGTATACCTTTTCTTTAACTCTCAGTCATCCATCTACCACTGTCAGAATAAAGAAAATTAATGAATGGAGTCAAAAGCATGGCGAAGACAAATTCCCAAGTTGAAGTAGCAACTTTCTACCAAAGGATATTTGCATATCTTATAGATTTAACTCTTTTAATTTGCATAACATCATTTATTCTTTATCCTTTACATAAGCAGTTTGAGCTTTTTGATTTAGTGGAAGTTTATTCCTATGGCACTAAAGGAATTACCACATCATATGCTGATAAATTACTGATTTCATCTATGATATTTGTTATTGTTTCGTTTGTATATTTCTTTTTTGAAATATATGGAAATCTCTCATTGGGGAATAGACTTGTCCATGGCAAAATAGTTTTATTGAAAACGGATAATAGCTATATAAGCAAAACACTAATTAGAACGGCTATCAAAGCGTTTCCTATAACAAATATAGTAGACTCCCTGAGTTTGCTAAGAAAAAGAGAAAGACCACAAAAATTTACTGAACAGGCATTACATATATTTTATATTGATAATGCTAAAAAGAAGCATCTATATGATTATATACTTATATCGGCAATATTGTATTACCTTCCATTATTCACCATATCTATCATAACTTTAATGATTGGTAAAACGTATTTTTCAGGTGGTTCTGGCTCCATAGCACCCTATCACAACCCCACATTTAATCAATTAAATAATATATTAATTGGGAATAACACGTCGTATGATCTCCAATTAGAACTTGGCGGGCTTTTCTTATTAATACCTACGATTTTTGTATTATACACCTCCTCACTACTGGAAGGGTCTGTAATGGGTATGGCACTTCTTGGAAATAAATACACTTTTGTGGATAAAGTTCTTCCACAATTTTTTCCGGAGACCTTTGCATATGTTTTAGGAATAGCATTTGCAATGTGTGTGGTTACAATTGTAACAAGTTTTATAGAGAATTATACCAAAGGAATTAGTTATAAAGAGTTTCAAAATATTTTAAAAGCAGAGACATCAATGTTTGTATTTTACTTTGCCACTTCTATGTTTCTCATATTTATTGCTGCTAATATAGAATCTTACGTGTTAGGTTAACGCAAACGCATTAACTATATTCTCTTCAATGAATCCCATTGTGCATATATATGGTAAATCGGGGTCTTCTAATTTTTAAGTTACTATTGGAGTTATATATTCTCTGTATACTACAATTGTTGTACATAAGAAAATGAGATAAAAATTATGGAATTCTGGCAGTGTATATGAATTGCTGTAATTTCAAAAGTCATGCACAACTCTAACCTATATCTACGTAATAAACGATAAAAACCACAAAATATTGCATAAATTTAAAGTTTCCGTGAAAATATTAATAATGTAAAAGCTAATCCCAAGTATATGGTTACAGTATCAATTGATATAGGTGGGACCTTCACTGATATTATTGTAATAGATGAGGAAATACACTATTATAAAGTTCCAACAACGCCTGCCAACCCTGAACAGGCCGTCATGGACGGATTAAGCAAATATCTTAATAAAAATATTGATGAGTTTGTACATGCAACAACAATCGCAACAAACTCATTGCTGGGGCAGTATGGCCTTGAATTGCCAAAAACTGCACTTCTTACCACAAAGGGTTTTAAGGATGTAATAGAGATAGGAAGGCAGAACAGGCCTGAGCTTTATAATCTTGATTTTCACAGGCCCAGATCACTTATACCATCAAAATTGCGCTATGAGTTAGATGAACGTACCGATGTTAATGGGCATATAATTAAAAAGGCTGAAACATCTGATCTTGAATCCATAAAAACATCTATGGCTAAGAATAACGTAAAATCCCTTGCAATATGCTTTTTGCATTCCTATTTAAGGCCTGAAAATGAAATGAATATTAAGAATTATTTATCAAAATACTTTGATAATATTTCCATATCATACGATGTTTCACCCGAACCCAGGGAATATGAAAGGACATCAACTACAGTTGTTAATGCCGTCCTTATGCCTGTGGTTTCGGGCTATCTAAAAAGATTGAAGTCTGTACTGGATAAATTCGGTTCGCCGGAAATAAATATGATGTCCAATGCAGGAGGCCTGGTTTCTGTTGATGAAGTTATTAAAAAGCCAGTCAACATAATAGAATCAGGGCCAGCAGCGGGGGTAATTGCCGCCAGTGAATTTGCAAGCATTCTGGGCATTGACCATGTAATAAGTTTTGATATGGGTGGAACGACATCCAAGGCAGGTACAGTTATTAACTATAATGTGGACATCACCGCAGAATACGAGGTTGGCGGTTCTTCACACCACGGGCGTATAGTGAAAGGATCTGGCTATCCTGTGAGATTTCCATTTATAGACCTTTCAGAAGTATCGTCAGGTGGTGGCACAGTTATATGGAAAGATAAAACAGGCGCACTTAATATAGGGCCTATGAGCGCAGGATCGGAACCTGGGCCTGTTGCATATAACAGGGGTGGAAAAGAGCCTACACTTACAGATTCAAACCTTGTTATGGGCATTATAAATGATAAAATGTCAGGTTCTGACAAAATATTAAGGAAAGACCTGGCTTTAAAAGCACTCCAGAAGCTGGGTGATCCATATGAGGTGGCTGAATCAGCCATTAAGCTGGCAAACCTTGAAATGGCAAGGGCAATAAGGCTCGTTACCGTTGAAAGGGGGTTGGACCCAACTGAATTTACATTATTTGGCTTTGGCGGTGCGGGGCCGCAGGTTACCATGCCTGTTGCTGATGAGCTTGGAATCAAAAATGTTATAATACCTCCAGAGCCCGGTGTATTCAGTGCTCTCGGCCTGATGCTTGCAGATATAAAATATGAAGCCAGAATGTCATATCCTGAGGATCTGAAAGCCGGATTCAATGAACTGGAACAGAGGCTCATGTACCAGGTAAAAAACCCGGAATTTATAAAATATGCGGATTGCAGGTACGTTGGCCAGGGATCAGAGCTTACAATACCTGTTGAAATAGTAGACAGGGATGAGATCATAAAATCATTTACCGATACCCATAACAGGACTTTTGGCTTCACACTGGATCGCCCGGTTGAAATACTTACTATCCGGGTTTTTGCAATAAAGAAAAGGGTAAAACCTGATATACACAGTGTAAAAAATAAGGAGCTGGCTCCACAGAAGAGAAATGTATACATAAATGGCAAATGGGAAAACGTTGAGGTTTACCAGCGGAATGCATTGCCAGTAAAGAAGGAGATAAAGGGGCCATCTGTAATTGAAGAAGATGGGTCAAGCACCTTTGTTCCACCAGGATGGACAATATTCCGCGGAGAAAACGATGAATTAAGGGCGGTGAGATTATGACTGATTGGGAAATAGTTGGAAAGGCTACACAGTTTATAGCAGAGGAAATGGGAGTTGCGTTAAAGAGATCGGCCATATCGCCTAACATAAGGGAAAGAATGGACCACAGCTGTGCGGTGCTTGATTCAGAAGGGCGCATAATAGCACAGGCCGAACACATACCTGTACACCTCGGGTCATTTAAAATTGGGTCAAGAAATATTATAAATTATATGGATAAAAATGGTATTAAATTGAAAGAAAATGAAATGCTCATAACAAACGATCCATATATTTCAGGCACACATCTGAATGATGTTACAATTATAGCTCCGGTATACGATAATGATAAATTATTCTGTTATGTGATTAATAAAGCACATAATGTAGATGTGGGCGGCCCTGTTTTTGGCAGCCTTAACCCGGAGGCACGCAATCTATACCAGGAAGGGCTTATAATACCGCCGGTGGTTATAACACCTGACATTATCAGAATGATACTTGCTAATTTTAAGGATCCGGAAACAGCCAATGGAGACCTTAATGCCCAGATATCCGCCAACAGGATGGGGATAAATAGAATAAAGGAGTTAATGGCCAAATACGGGCCAGATGAGATAAAATCATCATGGAACTCACTTATAGACCATTCCAGGGAACTTTCGTTAATGGCACTCAAGGAATGGGAAGCAGGTGAATATAAGGCAATAGATTATCTTGAAAAGGGAATTGAGAAAATAAATATAAATATAAATCTAAAAATAAGTGCAGGTGGCGTGGTAGCTGATTTTGAAGGCACGCATGGGGAAATTGAGTATCCACTGAATGCAGTAGAAGGTGTAACTTTCTCTGCTGTAGCATATGCAATAAGAAGCGCAATGCAATATTCTATACCCACAAATGATGGCTTTTATTCCGTGATTACTATTAAGGCGCCGGAACGTTCCCTGGTAAATCCTGAAAGAAATTACCCTGTCTCAGGAGGAAATGTTGAAACAACCCAGAGAATAGCCGATGTTACGTTAAGGGCATTAAGCGAGTTTCTATATTATATCCCGGCTGCCTCATCAGGGACAATGATGAATCTTATGCTGGGCGGGAAATATGGAAACAAATACTGGTCTTACTATGAAACAATAGGCGGTGGCAATGGCGGGAGGTACGATTCCAATGGAGAATCCGGGATACATAGCAATATGACAAATACTTTAAACACTCCAGTTGAAATAGCTGAAAAGGAATATCCATTCTTTTTTACAAAAAATAACCTGAGAAAGAATAGCTATGGCAAAGGGAAATATCATGGTGGAGAAGGTATTGTACGGTCATTCAAGGTACGCAGCAGAACCTATATATCAGTTATTGCAGACAGGTTTATAATACCGCCATGGGGGCTTCACGGAGGTTTCCCCGGGAAAACAGGGAAAATTTATATACTCAGCAATGGTCGCAAGAAGTCCATGCCGAGCAAATTTTCCACCGTACTTGAGGAAAACGATGAAGTAGTAATTGAAACCCCGGGTGGAGCAGCATACGGGGAGAAACAATAACTTCCTTATATTCCACGTTCTGTTAAAATTTATCTATATCTCACCCATTTAATATTATTATAAGCATATCTGTTGTAGATATATCTCATGATAAGCACAATAAGCGAATAAATCTATTTAAAATTCATATTTATAGTTTTTATTATGGTATTTATATTATGAACCCTGATTGATGAAATTGTGGCGAATACTATTACTGTTAAAATAAAAACAGCCAGGAGGGAGTATAACATGCCAAAAATAAACTGGCCATGTATTTCTATATATCTGCTAAATCTGTAAAAATAGTATACCTGGTATAAACTGATTATTACAATACCATACCAGTATAATATCCAGAAATTAGTTCCTTTATATATTTATTGTTCTTTAACATTTAACTTATCTCCCTTTTCTTCGTATACCATGGCTGGTGTTACAGCAGGCCTATCATCTATGGATAACGACATATGCCTTCTTTTGTAATTATAGTAATGCACAACTTCATCCCATGTGTAGAAATAAGGCCTTAGCCTTTTAATTGTATAATTTAATCTTTCCAGTTTCCTATTTGTCTGTGGATGATCTATCCTTCCAAGTATATGTTTATATTATTGTTGTCTAAATATTCCTGGAACTTATTCTTATCACCGGGTATTCCATTCTTTCCATTTGAAAAGAACTGTGTTCCATGGTCTGTCAATATCTCCTCAGGCTTACCGTAAGTGTTTATTGCTATTTCCAGTGCCTCTATTGTATTATCTATTGTTTCCTCACTGTATATTCCAATTCCCACCATGAACCTTGAAGCATCATCTTCTATTGTTATTAACTTCTCACTATCCGGGTATTTAGTTCAGTCCATATGCCATAGTAAATTAGAATGTCCGCTCCCGGTTCTTTACACTTTCATGTTGGTAATTTTATTCAGGAACTAGATATATTATTTCATGGACGATTACTATCTGTATTCCAAATTGCCTGGACTGAAGTTTCCCTGGGAGGTTTCCAGTGTAACTCTTGAGCCTGAGAAAAATACTGTTGAACTATAAATTACGCATGAGAAAGAGACAAATCTACAATACCCTCTGTTCAGGAAGGAAATAAATATCCAACCTCCGTTTATGACATGAAGAAGGAATCCATGGATGAATATTACAAATCACTTATAGTGTAAGAGAAGTCAGACATAACAGCAGCATCAATGGGCATATTGATCCCTTTCATATCCTCTACCTTGGAATAAGTAACAGATGCAGATTGAAACACAGTCTTCGATCGCTCCCATGTCATGAAGCATGTGAATGATATTATTGATTCTACACGAAATAAGGATAACAGGGAGCTGTTGAAAAGGGTATATGAAAGATCTGAAGTGTACGAGGTACATACGACTCTATTCAATGGAAAATATACCGGATAAATACAGGGAAGAGTATGAGGAATTGGAGAAACCTGATCTACAGACAGGAAATGCATACTACATGAAGGAGGATATCACGGGTCTCTGGAATGTACCTTCCATCGAACGTGCCGGAAAATACTGAGAGAGCTGGTATAACTGGATCATACATTCCCCGGTAGATGCCATGAATGATGTCGCCAGGATGATGAAGGCACATCTTGACAAAATACTGAACTACTTCATTCATCGGATTACAAATGCATGGGCAGAAAGGATCAACTCTAAAATCGCATCGATACAGGAAATGGCATAATGATACAGGAATAAGGAGCGCCTGAAGACGCCAATATACTTCAGGTGAAGCAATTTACAGCTTTACATGTGACCACACATAAAAGCACCATGAGCCATTTTTTTTATTAAAATTGTTTTTCCATTATGTATTATAGATACCTATCATAACTCTTTATTTTACTTATATAACATTATTTTTAAAGATATTGACTTATTTTGTATTCTATTTATATTAATTATATCTTATAAATAATTATATGGTGACAAAAATGAACAAAAAGTTAGCAGTACTATTAGTTGTGCCACTTTTGGTTGCACTGGGAGGCACATTAGCTTTCTCGGCGTTTTCCGGAAGTTCAAGCGTAGCTATTGATAATACAGCAGGGCACCTGACATGGACTAATAATCTTACTATGATATATACAAATGCAAACAACACACCATTAACTTTTAACGGCCCAAACGGTGCAATATATGAAGTCGGAGCAGCAGAACCATACTTCCATTCAAGTGGAGTGTATCACCTGAATCTTGGGTTACAGAGATATACAACAGCCACCAGTGGGCGCGAATACACAGTTAATGTTACAAACTTTGCTCCAGGAGAATACATAGAGTTGATGGCAGTAATAACAAACAATGGAACAGTAGGATTCATGGTTACACCTCAGGCACCAACATTCACAACCTCCAGCAACGCAACATATAACCCCGGGACATCGGGAACGGATTCAGGATGGGATTCAGGATGGGATTCAGGATGGGATTCAGGAATGAGTCCAGTAATGTGTCCAGTAACACCCACATCCCCGAGCAGCCAGACTATAAATGCAACACAGGCTTCTAACACATTTTCGTTTCTGAC
>JAKBQO010000092.1 GCA_021835185.1 Thermoplasmata archaeon | reverse complement strand
TTCCGATCTTTATAATTGCTATTAGAGCTTTGTATTTCATAAAAACCTCACTGAAATTTAAGTATTTAACTATTACTTATACAAAAAATAATTCATGAAAATGGCATAATAAGTATTATAATGGATTTTTTAATGGCAGTATATGATTTTGCTTATTGCCTCGAAGAAAGACGGATCAAGCATGGAAATGGCGTCCAAATTACTGGAAATATACAGCTTTAAAAAGATAAATGACAGTCTTTATAAATATAAAAATTATAATTTAAAATTTATTGATATTCTTCACATATATCAGAACATGGAAAGCCTGGGCGATGATGTTGAAAAGGTGATTTTTCTATCCAAGCATTCGTCCCAGGCCAATGTAAAATCATTGACTGTACACCCTATAGGGAATTTCAGGAAGGCAGAACTTGGAGGGCTTGATAATGCAATAGTTCCTTCAGATCCAGTGGGCATGGGTTCCTCATTAAGATATATAAAAGCCAATTATTCCGGAGATTATTTTGAAATTACATTTGAGGCCACGCACCACGGCCCATATATGGAGAAACCAGCATATTTTATAGAGATCGGCACAAGCGAAAAGGAATGGAAGCAGCCAGGCATAGCAGATCTAATGGTAAAATCCATAATTGAGGGAGAGAAGAAAGACTTTGGAAACTTTGTGGGTGTTGGGGGAGGCCATTATGCACCTAAACTCAGCAGCTATTTCTTTGAAAATCAGATAAACATAGGGCATATCATACCGAAATATGTGCATGGAATTATTTCAGAATTTGAAGTTGAAAACGCTGTGAAGAAAACACCTAAATGCAAAGGGTTTCTGATGGATGCACATGGTACAAAGGGCAGGGTAAAGGATATGATTGCCAGAATAGCCGACACATATAGCCTTGAGGTATTGAAAATCTGATATATAAATGCCCAATGTTTATATATGAATTAAGGCTATTATTTCATCAGTGAAAAAAATGGAGATAGAATCGGAAGACAAGCCACCAGGTAGTCCATTAATCAGGGATTTTGACATGGGGAATTACCTGGGAAGAAGCAATTTTTTTATAAAATATGAGGGCGTAAATCCCACGGGAACACAGAAGGACAGAATTTCGAGGAAACATGTTGAAAATGCCATAGAACATGGATATACTGAGATCTCAGTGGCAACATGCGGGAATTATGGAGCCTCAATAGCCTATTATGCACGGGCAATGGGAATAAAGGCCATAGTAGGAATACCTTCGGATTATTCAAATTCAAGACATGCAGAAATTGCAGCCTACGGTGCAGATATAATAGAAAAACCATTAAAATATGAGGAAATGGTTGAATATATAAGGGATGAGGCAAACAGAAATAACTGGTATGATGCAAGTCCTGGATCACCCAATAAAAGCATAGATGTTTCTGGATACAGTGAAATTTCATATGAAATTTATAACCAGCTTGGTTTTGCTCCTGACTTTGTATCCGTGCCTGTAGGCAACGGTACAACATTTTACGGCATATATTATGGATTTCAAAAATTATACAGGGAAAGAAGAATAGACAAAATACCAAAATTCATTGCAGCCAGTACAGTTGCCGGAAACCCTGTTATATATTCCTATATAAATAGATTCAGGAATATAGTTGAACTTGACCAGGAAAAAATAGTTGAAACATATGTTAATGAACCATTGATAGCCTACAGGTCATACGATGGGCAGAGGGCACTGGATGCACTGTATAAAACACATGGAAAGGCTTTATATGTTTCGGATAATGATATGATAAAATTATCGGATGGTTTCAGGAAGGTAGATAATTTATCCGTCTTACCAGCATCCGCCTCTGCGGCTGTAGCAGCCCTGAAATTTGCAGGGAATAACACATGTGTCGTTGTATTAACTGGAAGTGATAAATAATGGAAAAGGCAGTAGTACTTTCTGAGGGTTGTTTTGCCACCACCTATGGAAAAACGGCCAATGGGCTTGTAAGATACAGCAAAAAATATGAGATTATCGCTGTCATAGACTCCCGGTACTATGGGATGGATGCAGGGTATGTCCTTATGGGAAGGCAGAATGGCATCAGGATACTCAGTACTGTGCAGGAGGCAAAAACAATGGGTGCCACAACCCTTATAATAGGCGTTGCCACGGATGGGGGTTATCTTCCGGTGGAATACAGGAAATACGTCTCTGAAGCCATTGAAAACGGAATGAACATAGTAAACGGGCTCCATCAGTACATAAGCAATGATAGTGAATTCAAGAGGCTTGCAAAACAGTACGGTGTGAGTATAACCGATGTCAGGAAGATTTTTAATAGTTATGAATACTCATTCACGGGAAAGATAGAAGAGGTAAAGTCCAAAAAAATTGCAGTGCTTGGAACAGACAGTGCCATTGGCAAAAGGACAACTGCAGTATATCTGAATGATGCCATGAACAGGCAGAAAAAACATTCTGAACTCATAGGCACCGGGCAAACATCATGGATGCAGGGATTTCCATATACAGTTGTAATGGATTCTATAATAAACGATTTTGTTGCAGGTTCACTTGAATATATAACATATAAGGCATGGCAGGAGAAACATCCTGAATATATGTTCCTGGAGGGGCAGGGATCTATTCTGCACCCTGCATATCCTGGAGGGTTTGAGATAATAGGAGCCATGCGCCCTGATGCCATAATACTTCAGCATGCGCCTAAAAGGAGATTTTACGATGGATTCCCGGAATACCCGATTGAGCCACTGGAGAAATATATAAAAGTCCTTGAACTGGTTTCAAACAAGAAGGTCATAGCAATATCCCTAAATACAGAAAATATGGAAAAATCAGAAATAGTGCAGGAGAAAACTAGACTGGAGAAGAAATACAACATACCTGTATTTGACCCACTTGAGGAATTTGAAAGTATCACAGGAGTTATAACAGATTTATGAACCTTTATTGCATTATCCATTGAAGCGGTGCCGGAACATGTACATAGACAGTGTGATTTCATTCGATAATATTGAAGTAAATATAGCAGGCATTGAAAAAAGAAGAATAATAGGAAACATAAAATTTGATGATTTTTCATACAGATTGATTTTTACATATGCCGAAGATATTGATGTAGACAGGAATATAGCAGGGCTAATACTCACCATGCCTGCCATAAATTTCACCTATTTCGCAAGGAAGATCACATTGAATTTTCCTGTATCAGACAAAGATGTTGAATTGATAAAAAATTTTATGAAAATAAATGCCCATGAAGTGTTTATAAATAAGATAATAAACAGGAGATATGACTACATAAAACCAGAATTTATACCATCTGAAGAAGATATCAATAGTACCAATGCAGATGGTGTAACGGAACTTATTTGCCCTGAGAAATATAATGGTGAAAACCAGTGGAATACTTTCAGGGACAGGGTAGCCATCATGTCTTCTGGGGGCAAGGAAAGTCTTTTGGCCTTCGGAATTTTCAATGAAATAAACAGGCCAGAGAATAATTATTCCTTCTATTTTGAGGAATCCGGTTCCCACTGGCTCACTGCAAAAACAGCCTACGATTATTACAGGGAAAATTTCAAGAATGCAATGAAGGTATGGTCCAATACAGACCGCTTCTACCATGAAATGCTTAAGCACATAAAAATAGTAAATTTGGAAAAGATAGACATCCTATCCGATGATTACCCGATTCAGGTTTTCATTTTTCCTGTATACATATTTTTATTGCTGCCGCTGCTCAAAAAATATTCCATTGGAAATATCATCATGGGTGATGAGTTTGATGACCCACGGGAAATGACAGATTATAAGGGCCTGAAATATTACTATGGAATCTTTGACCAGACCTATGATTTCAATAATATGCTTTCCGTTTATTTCAGGAATAAGGGCATAAATGCTGAGGTGTATTCCATAGTTTATCCAGTCACAGGATACCTGGAGGAGAAAATACTCATGGAACGGTACAGATATTTATTCCTGCGGCAAAGGTCATGCCATTCATGCCATGAAAAGAATGGGACAATATACCCCTGCGGGAAATGCTCTAAATGCCTTGGCATATTATTGTTCATCGAAGCTTCTGGTGGAAAGCCCCATGACATATTGTATTCAGACAATGATGTAAAACTCCTGAAAAATAGAATTTCAAAGGCCAGGCTCCGTCTTGACCCAGATGAAAGAATATATGCGGAATCACGTATTGGGCTTTATTCAGGAAATAGTGAAAATGTGGAACATGTTGCCGGATTGCATATTATGCCATATGAAAATTTCCTTATGTCAATAATACCGGATAATTTTAGAGAACCCATTAAAAAGATATTTTCAGAATATGTCTGCGGAACATATGAGCTAAAGGATGGCCAGTGGAAAGCTGTTCAGAAATAGTAACCCTGAACCCTTATACAATCACTGTCACAGGTACATTTCATATAGTCATTCAACGGTTCAATGTTTGTCTTTATAAAATTCTGCGCCCATGAATACTTTGAAATTACATTTTCTGCAAGTTCTGAGTAACCCATGATATAGAGAGCTGCAGCCAGGGCCTCCAGTGAGGATAATTTTCCAGGCTTCCCATAATTTACAGGATTTACCGGAAGAAGGAGTGGCAATTTTTTCCCGTTTTTGCCCTTAAGGTTTTCTATTGTGTTTATCCTGTTCCATGATCCGTCAACGACAACAAGTCCTTTTTCCTCGAACAATTTTCTGTGGGAATTGATCAGAAAACTGTCAGAATAGGGTGTAAGGTAAAGTTTGTTATATATTTTATTCAATGGTATTTGAATGGCCAGCCCATATCTTTCCAGTTTTTTCATGGTTGATTTCTTTGGGTCATCCTGACCGAGATACACGTAAAAAATTGTTCCCATATAATCTATAAGCCTCCATGAAAATATAAAAGTTGGCATAACTGAAAGTATCGGAATGGGTTTAAATGTTATTTTTGAGGTTATGCAAGCAAGCCATATGAAATCTGATGTGCCAATTTAATAGAATTTAACTGTTCTCAGATTAGTTTATTTTCCTTGCACCAGCACCATAATACATGGCATTAAAACTTCATCGGGCAAAAGCGACATTTTTTATCGTAAAAACATCCATTCCGGTTATTATATTTCATGTCATATGTACAGCTTCTTAAATGTTAATATATAAATGTTTATACAATACTTTAAATTTTACTTTTTATTATACGGAAAGTATTTTGTAATGATAGTTAGATTTTAGTATTATGATATTCAACAAAGTAAGATTTATATATTATTTATTTTCAAAATAACAACATTATAATATAATTGCAATATTTTCCAGAATGGTAGAAAACCTTGACAAAGTTAAAGATATCATAGCAAGAGCTAACAGGATTCCTGTATGGTCTCTGCCAACAGCTTTCCTTGGAATAATAGGACTTGGATATTTTTTCACATTTTATGATATATCCGATATAGGCCTTGCAATGCCTGCAATAGATCAGCAATTCCATCTGCACGGCTCTATTATCCTCTTTATCGCCCTTTCAGTAGGCCTTATTGGTTATGCAATTGGTTCGTATACTATAGGAAGCCTGGCAGACGTATTCGGCAGATACAGGTCCATGATTTTGACAATGGCACTTACTGCAATAGGATCTCTTGGGGATGCATTATCGCTTAATGTCCCTGAACTGGCTGTATTCAGGTTTATAACGGGAATAGGGCTGGGGGCCGACCTTAACCTGGTATCCATATATATCACAGAGTTTGCACCTGCGGCTGTCAGGGGTAAAATAACTGTATTTACCTTCCTGATAGGAATATTTGGACAGGCAGTTACACCATTTATTGGATATTTTCTGGTGCCGGCATTCCCAACAGGATGGCGCTGGTTATTCGGAATAGGTGCAATAATAGCCTTCATTGCAGTATTTTTGAGAACAGAGCTGCCAGAATCCCCAAGGTGGCTTGCCACAAGGGGCAATAACATTCCAAAGGCGGAAAAGGTGCTGGAGATGATGGAAGCTACCGCGGAGAAGAAAGTAGGGAAATTGCCAGAACCACACCCAGAAACAGTTATCGTGGAGGAACCGAAATTCCCTACCTTATACCTGCTCAAGAAGCCATATGCAGGCAGAATGGTATTGCTCATTGCTGTGTGGTT
>JAKBQO010000091.1 GCA_021835185.1 Thermoplasmata archaeon | reverse complement strand
GTAAATGGCAATTACTCAAACGTAACATCAACCAACCAGTTTATATTAACACCATTCAACAATGAAACACAGGTACAGTACCTGAATGTAAGCTATACACTTGATATGATGTATATGGACAACAGCTGGCACATATACAATGAAATATGGCATATAACAGGGTCTGGATATGTATCATATGCACAGGAATTTGCAGAGTACAATGAGATCAATGCATTGTCATTGCAGCACTGGAACCAGATAGCAATTGAGAATCTATCTCTGATAATGAAAGAATATGCAAATAATGCAACATTGCACTGGATCGGAGGGCCATTAAATGGGACATATTCCGGAATAGCAAACATAAATTCAACCTGGAATAAGTTCTTCACTGCCTGGAAAGCTGTATGGTTCTATGCATCAACCAGCACTACGAATAATCCGGAGATATCCATAAACGGTAATATGGCAACAGTGAGTGCAAACTTTACACAGTTTATAGTCCAGAATGCAACAACAAATGCGTTCCAGTACATAAATACAACATATGCTATAACATACTATAACTATGGATTCAACGGGCATCTGGGAGAAAACAGTTTCAAAATAGTTAACGAAACATTCCACATAACCGGTTCAGGGAAGTTGGCTGATCTTTAATAAACTAAATATTTTTATTTTGTATTTATATTTAGCAAATAAGTTATAATAAAGAAAAATTATAGGGTAATTCAATGGAATATATATGGATAACAAATATGGTAATTATTGCTATTGAATTCATAATATTTTTGATAATCAGCATTAGCTACATAAAAAATTATAAAAAAACTGGATTAAAAGTGTATAACCAAATATTTGTATTCCTATTTGTATTCATGATTCAGAGTGCAATGACACTCTATATTTATTACAATTTTTCAAAATTTCTGGGGTTAAACGTGTCTTTGCCCTTATTAATTATAAATATCACAGGATTAACAGGTACACTATTATTGTATAAATTTATATCACAGTAATTTTCCATGGTGATTTGCATCTTTTCTGGAATAAAAGCTATGTAACAGGATGATTTAACATTTCAGAGCATTATATTTCTAACATTGTTTGGCATTCATCCGGTTTAACAGGTTTTCCTTATCATAAATATGGTGTATAAAGTTCAGAAAATATATTTACAGGATAAATTATAAATTTGAAACAAATAAATGAAAAATTAGTAGAACTATTAATATAGATAAATATCATATTTCCTTATGGAGACTGAGGAATACATAATTGCAATGCGGGAGTATTTCCATGAAAACCCGGAATTGAGCTTTAAAGAATTTAAAACTGCAGATAGGCTGGAGAAAGAACTAAGAGATATGGGGTTAAACCCGAAAAGGATCACAGAAACAGGAATAATTGCAGATATAAAGGGAAAAGGCAAAAAAACAGTGGCAATAAGGGCAGATATAGATGCTTTGCCAGTTACAGAAGAAAACAAAGTTGACTATGTGTCTAAAAACAAGGGTGTAATGCATGCCTGTGGCCATGATACCCACATGGCTATGCTATTGGGTGCAGCGAAAATGCTTATAGCAGAAAAGGAAAAACTCAATGGCAACATAAGGTTGATTTTCCAGCCAGCTGAGGAACTCCCTCCAGGCGGTGCAGTTGGCATGATTAAAAACGGTGCACTGGATGGTGTTGACTACATAATAGGGCAGCATATAATGGGATTTATACCTGCAGGAAAGATAGCAATATACTACAAGGAAATGATGGCAAATGCAGACGAATTTGATATTAAAATACATGGGAAAGGCGGGCACGGTTCTGCACCACAGGATTCAATTGATGCTGTTTACATAACCGCACACCTTATAGAAATGTTGAATACAATTGTTTCAAGGGAAATTGACCCCCAGGAGCCTGCAGTAATAACAACCGGGACAGTGAATTCGGGATACAGGTATAACATAATAGCTGCACATGCAGAACTCACCGGCACTGTAAGGACATTCAACATAGAGGTTCAGGAGAAGATAATAAAAAGGATAAAGGATATATTGGAAGGGCTGAAATCCATTTATGGAATTGAATATGAGTATGAGTACAAGAAGGGGTATCCGGTTCTGGTAAACAACGAAAAAATAGCTAAATATATAGAGGAAGCTGCAAAGAGGGTTGTTGGGAAAGATAATATAATTTACCCTAAACCCAATATGGGTGGTGAAGACTTCGCATATTTCCTGCAGAAAGTTCCTGGATCTTATTATTTCATTGGAGGGAGCAATCCTGAAAGAGGAATTGATTCTATGAACCATTCCCCTACATTTGATGTGGATGAAAGTGCACTTTATACCGGTGCCAAGGTTTTGAAAGAAGCCGCAATGGAAATATTGAATAAGGAATAAATTAATTATTTTATCCAAAATTATTTATTTATAGTCCAATTATTAGATAATGAGCTTGAAATCTGATTTTACCATTGATGTTATAGATACACATACAGAGGGAGAGCCAACACGTATTATGTTCTGGAATAACATTCCTAAAAATTTAAGGGATGCGCTTTCCGTGAGAAAATATTTCATTGACCATTATGATTACATAAGAAAAATATTGCTGCTGGAGCCCAGGGGGCATAAGGACCAGTTCGGCGCCATTCTCCTCCCTCCGGTAAACCCTGATAGCGATTATACCGTGATTTATCCTACAACCGAGTCATATCTTGATATGTGCGGGCATGCAACAATTGGTGTGAGCACTGCACTGGTCGCACTGGGGTATGTTCCATTTGAAGGCAATGAGAAAACACTGGTATATGACACAGTAGCCGGGACTGTTAAGGCAAGGGTCAAGATAGAAAACGGAGAACCTGTTTCTGTATCCATTGTGGATGTCAAATCATATTTTGTAAAGCACATTAGGGTAAATGTGAACGGGAAAGATGTGGGTGTTAATATCTCATATGGAGGAAATTTCTACGCCATTGTAAATTCTAAGGATCTTGGAGTTGATGTGGAGCCAGAATATATTGATGACCTGCTTGCATACGGGAAAATAATAAGGGAAAAAGCATATGAGACTTTGAAAGAACTGTATCCTGAAAACCGTAAAAACCTGGAGCCTCTTGCAATGATAACCGATAATAACCATGATTACCGCGCAATAGTTACCTTTGCAGGCAATAGCTTTGATAGGTCGCCGTGTGGTACTGGAACTGCTGCCAGGGCTGCTTTTCTTGTCCATGAGGGAAAGTTGAAACTGGATGGCAGCTATGTTAATGAGTCAATTCTCAGGACAAAATTTGAATGCAGGATAATATCGTGGGAGAAAGTCAACGACACCATTGCAATTGTCCCTGAAATTACAGGTAGGGCATGGGTAACACAGCTGTGCAAGCTTATAGTTGACCCATCAGACCCTTTGAAACACGGGTTTCTGGTACAGTAATTATTCATTAAATAATGACTCTTTTTCTGGAAATGTTTCGCAATATTTATTTATATTTATGTTATAAAACATCATAAATGCCGGACACAATATATGTTTATGAAAACCATAAAATTACAGGCCCCGATGGCTATAATGTTGATATAATTATATCTGACTATGGAAAAGAAATAACCATAGAAGGGACTGATAATATACAATTAAAACGGGAAAAGGGCAAATATATCATAAGCCACAATTTTCTCGAAGAAGGCAACCTGGAAAGAGGTTCTGCAATGGAGTATAGGGGAACCAATTTCTGGATTCCAAAAAAGGATATGAAAAAGTTAAGAATGTTAAATTTTGCTATTTATTCTCAAAATATAGAAGTTGCATATATTAACAAATTCAAAAATAGCCTCAATATAAATATAGAAAAAAATGAGTATACAATTCCGGTAATAATATACATTGCGGTACTATCCAGAGAGTTAAAGGAAAAATTCGGAAAATTGTATATGAAAACCGGGGCCCTAAATATGGCTGGATCAGTTTTATATCCGCTACTTGGAATTTCCTCACTATTGGGGGTTAGCGTAAACTCACCAGCAATTTACATAGTAAGTATACTCATTTTTGTGGCTTTACCTGTTGCATCATCAATAATAGGTAGGAAAGGTGTATTTTAGTTAATTTCTGGAGCTGGAATATGTTATCTGGCCAGATGACATTTAATATTTAGCGGTATTTAACGATACTCCAATTTCATATGGAAATGCAAATAAATAAATATTGAAGTGGGATAAAATTACCATGGCAGAGATTGATTTTGGAACGTATCACCATTCATCCTTAGAAGAGTCCATAAAAGTAAGGGCGCTGGTGGAGGAAAAGATGAACCATGTACTTGGCAATTTGTATCCAGCAACTCAAAAAATAGATATTCTTGATGCGGGTTGCGGCCTTGGTTTTATGGCTTCCATAGCTGCAAAACATTTTCCCTATGCATCAATTACCGGTATTGACATATTTAACCATGACAGCCTTTCTGGATCTTCCATGGAAAAGGCACTTCAAAATATGAAAGAACTTGGCATAGATAATAGAGTTTTATTGATCAACCATAACCTCTTAACTCCCTTTACCATAGAAACAAAATTTGACCTTGCAATGTCCAACCTGGTTTTCCATAATCTGGGGAAAAATAGATTTAAGGCCTATGATAATGTTATCGAATGCCTTAATGGCGGGGCTTATTTTATTCTTATAGACCTTCTGCCTGAACAATCTATAGATATGGATTATTTAAGAAATAGTTTTTCTACAGTTATGGAAATACCCATCACGGGCAATGGGAAATGGGATTTGCAGATGAAGGTATTTCAAAAAATTTAATTGAAAAATAACAAAATATAAAAAAATAAATTATTTTATCTGGAATGCTTTACGAATAATACCAGAATTCCGGCTACCAGAGCAAATAATGCCATCCCATAAACACCTGCTACGAAGGAATGGGTTACAGTCTCAAGCCCTCCAACAACTATAGGGCCAACTGCACCACCGAGGTTACCCAGCCCATTGATAAGGCCTATTGACGCAGCGGAACTTTCCTTTGTAAGTGATTCCTGGGGTATATTCCAGAAAACCGGAAGGAATGTGAATATTCCAATAGCTGATATTGTAAAGAATGCAAAAGATACATAGGCGTTCGATATTGAGAAAGCACTTATTGCAAGCCCTATAAAAGCGATAAAGAATATAATGGCTGTAAGTTTTTTCCTATCACCTTTTCTATCCGAGTACCTCAGTATAAAAATAAGTGCTATAGCTGCAACTATATATGGTATATCAGACAGGAAACTGGAAGAAGCTGCGTTAACATGCGCAAAAGACCCTATAATTGACGGTAGCCATATAGAATACCCATAGAGTGCTGTTACACCGAAGAAATATACAAGTGTTAATAAAATAACATCCGGCTCCATTAATGCCTTCTTCCATGGAACTTTTAAAGCTTTATTTTTTTGTTCAATATCAAGGTCTGCTTCAAGGGCATTTATTTCTTCTTTTTTCATCCATTTTGCCTGTGATGGAAAATCGGTTAGGACTATCCATAAGATTACGACTGAGACCAGGGCAAGTATACCTTCGATTATAAACAGATATCTCCAGCCAGGATTGTTGCCATAAACAGTAAAAATTTCACCTGAAAGTAAGCCACCAAATATACCGGCAACCGGAATTGCAGCATTGAAAAAGGCATTCGCAACTCCCCTCTCGGACTCAACAAACCATACACCCATAAAGAACATAACTCCTGCATAGAATGGGGCCTCTGCCAATCCAAGAATGAATCTCAGGGCATATATTTCGGGAACGTTCTGAACAAAACCGGTTATAATTGTTATTATTCCCCATGCAGTAAAGGCTATTGCGAAAATTTTTCTTACACCTACTTTGTTTATCCTTAACGTGGTGAACACCTGTGGTATGGCATATGCCACGAAAAACAATGCTGATGCTATGCCTGCAATTAAATCAGCCGATGATTTCGGTACTCCTATATCAGGAAACATCCCTGCAGATATTGCATATGATAAGTTCACCCGGTCTAAAAAATTTATAACGTAGAGAAAAAATAGTATAGGCGCTATCCTTATATATCTCTTCTTCAACGAAGAAGCCACACTAAACTTAGTAGTTTCCATAACAGATAGGATAAATATCTTATATATAAAATGTTACATGGTATCAATGACCATGCATTATATTCTTAGAATGTTCACATACTAAGAATATATCGGAA
>JAKBQO010000090.1 GCA_021835185.1 Thermoplasmata archaeon | reverse complement strand
TATCAGTTCAAGCTGTTTCTTTGCCTCCTGCCCTATAACGCTCTGGTGTGTAAGTGCTACGTTCATTACGCTTGCAACCATGTATCTATAATCATTATCAAGTGCATACTCAACAGCTTCACTAATGCCAATTCCCAGTGTTCCAGGTGTATCTGGATGTTCTTTCAGCATCTTTCTTCCATATGCTGTCAGATTAGAGGGGCTTGCAACTACATTTCCATTGTAAAGGTTCATGACAGTTTTTCTTAGAGGTTTCTGTTCAAAGCTTATTTTAACCATAAAAATTTGTGCTGGCAGTCCATAGAGCGAGGCTGCAAGTGCAGTAGCCGATCCCCATTGACCTGCACCAGTTTCAGTTGTCACACCTTTCACACCCTCCTTCATGGCATAATATGCCTGGGGTATTGCTGTGTTTATCTTGTGAGAACCTGTTGCTGTTGCACCCTCATACTTATAATATATCTTTCCAGAATAGTTCAGTTTTTTTTCAAGGTTTCGTGCCCTTACAAGAGGTGTGGGCCTCCCTATCTGCTCGTATTGATCCATAACCTCATCTGGAATTTTTTCATACCGTCTGAAGGTGAATTCCTGCTTTAAAACCTCCTTAGGTAAAATTTTATTGAGCAGGTTTATTGATGAAATATCATTTTTTGAATCTCTTGGCGGCGCCAATGGTTCAGGAAGATCAGGAACTACATTGTACCATTTGTCTGGCATTATTTCTTTATTCATTGTTGTAATCATAATATCTACATTAATACGTATTATTTAAGCATTATTGATTATTATAAATGTATTTATATTTAAATTATTACCTGTATATTAATATGCCTGCAAATAAAATGATAATTCAGGAACGATGAAATCACTACTAATTACGCATCGGATTATGGCAGGATTTTTTTATAAATAGATTGTATGTATGTGGAAATATAATAACAATTATCTTATAATATTATATCCCTAATTGCAATATACACTTATGGAACCCGAGATATTTATCAACTTTAAGCATTATGACAATGCTGTTGGAAAAAATTCTGAGAAACTTTTGAACGATTTTAATTCCATAAGGAACCAGAATGGTTTATATTACTGTATATCCCCTACAGATCTTTGGCTGCAAAAATCATTTCCTTCACTGAAAATTTTTGGACAACACGTTGACTCAAACAGTTATGGTGCGTATACCGGATCAATCTCTATGGAATCTATGATCGACATAGGTATAAAGGGATCACTTCTGAACCATTCCGAAAAAAGGATAGGAAGCACAACAATAGAGGAAACC
Organism: Thermoplasmata archaeon; assembly: GCA_021835185.1. The sequence goes on along the minus strand of JAKBQO010000090.1, from coordinate 4,953 downwards.
GTTAAAAAATCAAAAAAACTGGATTTTGAAATAGTTCTGTGTGTTGAGGATCTTCATGAAGTAGAAAAATACTCTAATCTGGAACCCACATACATAGCTTATGAACCTCCAGAGCTTATTGGAGGAAATGTATCAGTATCATCTGCGAAGCCGGAAATAATAGCCCAGGCAGCAAAGGCATGTAATGGGAAAACAAAACTTCTTGTTGGTGCCGGGGTAAAGACCAGAAAAGATATAGAAGTATCTATGGATTTGGGCGCTTCTGGAGTTTTAATAGCTTCTGGAATTATAAGAAATACGAAACCAATAAATATGTTAGTTTCATTATCGAATAACAGGTAGACCTATGGCAACTCCCAAGAAAAATGAAGAACCATTGTTTGAAGAACCAAAATTCGATAAAAGAGAATACTTATCCTATGAGAGGGAAAGAGCAAAGGCCATAATGCTTATTTTTATAACTGGCGCACTGATAGGGCTTCTATCTGGTGAACTTGAAATTTACGGTTACTGGTATCTTGCCATAATATTGATAATAGCAGTAATATATTTTTTAAGAAACCTCGTAAAGTTACTTAAAATAGCGATTCCAAAGCAGACATCCCATAAATTGCTGATGTATCTTGAACTGATAATTACATGGTTTGTTTTCTGGATTATCGCCCTGAACCCACCACTTCATGTTGCCTCTGGTCCTGAGGTAATAAACCTTGAGTACTTGCATAATGGCAACTGGACCAAACTAAGTGAAACAGATAAAGAATATGAGCTTGCAACCGGAGATAATTACAGTTTAAGGTATTACACTGATTATAAGTATAACATAACAAATATCACAATAGAGGAACATGGTAACCTTATACCTAATACATACAATCGTAGTACGGGATATGTATACTTTAACGTCACTGCCCCATCGCCGGTACATACAGTTAACACTATTTATGTAAACGAAACCTCCCGTGTATCAACCCATACGGAAATCAAAATAATTGCTGAATATTCTATATAATTATTGTGAGCCATCTCATGCCAGGGTATAGAGGCTTCCTCTTTCACTGGCAAAACTTATACTTACATATGAACTTATATTAAATCCTTTGAGTATATAGGAATCTTCATCAGACTTAAAGCCTTATTTAAGTACTTCTCTCATTTCCCATATTAACTTCTATAGGAATAATATTTCAACATTCTTTCCAAAAATTCATCCGCATCGTAAACTCAGTGGTTATATTTCTGGCAGGTTGAATTGTAAATAAATATAAGTTTAACAAAAATAATCAGTAAAAAATAATAGAAAAATACATAAATACATTTGTGTTTAAGGATTGAGCAGGTGTGGTGTAGCCTGGTAGCACGGAAGCCTTCCAAGCTTTCGACTCGGGTTCAAATCCCGGCACCTGCATAGATATAAAAACTCAATGCAGTAACATGTTAATTTTGTCTTTTCAATGGTTTGTTTATATACTCTCGATCCTGTTTTTATAATATAAAAATAACATTATATAATTGCTTCAGTTCACCGTACTTTGTCTTTAAATTCCTTTTGTAATAGCCGTTCTTTATTCCGGGATTCTCTTCAAGGTACTGATCCTGCTCGAGCTTCATTATATTTTCAATCTTCTCTTTGACTGTCTGTGCTATTATGCTTTCTATATTCGATATGTTTATATTGTCATATTCCATATTTTATTACCTCCTTGTTGTTCGCAAGAGGTATTTCTCCCTGTTATTTAATGATCATTTCATTATTAACAGGGGGTTTATATTTACACATAATATTGTACACAACCTTTATATTTATTAAGAATATTTATAATAAATGAAATCTAATAATTTTTTATTGCCACAAATATTTTACTGGATTTTGTTTATAATTCTATTTTCAGGTGCTATTATTTCAAGGAGTTCCGTTATGTTTTCTGAATCATTTCATCAATTATTTGATTCTATTTCATTAACATTTAGCTATTATGTAAGCTTGATGATATTAAGGAAACCAAATAAAGAATTGAGCTATGGTTATCACAGGCTTGAGGGTATAAGTTCTGTTGTTAATGTCTTTGTTATTATTATAGGTATATTTATATCTGGTTTTATAACAGTATATGGTTTTTATTACATGATACCGGTAAATGCTTCATTGGGCCTCGTTATATCAATTATATCACTGCCATTTTTGATTATATCATTGTATTTATTAAATGGCATAAAAAATGGTGGCATAAATGAAAAATCAACATTTAAACATAATATTTCAGATACATATACATTATTAATAGTAATAATAACCATGATATTAATAATGGAAATAAAAAATATTTATTTATCTATATTAATAGATACATTATCATCATTTATTATAATATCTATTTTTATTTTAACGGCATATTCCATATTAAAAGAGAATCTTGCATATCTGCTTGATAAATCCCCTGATAATATAAATGAAATAGAAAATTATTTAAAATTGCAGTATCCTGGAATACACCATCTGCATGTATGGAAAATATGCTACCATATGACTGTTGCAACATTGCATGCAACTGAAAATGGAAATACAACACTAAATGAACTATCAAAGGAGGAGGAAAATTTAAACAAAATATTAAATGATTACGGTATAAACCATACAACAATACAATTCGAGATAAAAAAATAATGTATTAATTTTTGAATTTAAATTATTTATAAATATTATTAAAATATTTTATTTAAATAAAAATAAAAAATTTATGAATATGATATTACTTCGTCTATTAAATCTGCATTTGATAGTATCATTCTTCTGCAGCAGTACCTGTCAACAGCTAATTCATCAAGGATATTTGATTTTTCCTCTCCTATGGGCTCGTGGCCTGTTTCGTTTCTTATCTTTTTTGATTCCTCAACGAATTTAACATAATCCGAAGCAACAACTTTTCCACAGCTAAAACATCTTACCGGAATTATCATAATATCACCTATATGATTTCTGTCTAAGGGTCGTTTTGCAAAAGTATTGTCCCTATTCATAATGTTAAAATAGAATAGTAAAATCCTTACATTATGAGAAGAAACATTTCTGAATTGGAGCAGAGACTCATATTATTGCTCAAGAGAAATTCAAGGATGAGCGTAGTCGACATGGCGAGAGAACTGAATACAAGCAGACTTACAGCCAAGAAGGCTCTGGACTACATAGTATCAAGCGGAAGGATCAAGAAATTCACAATCTCTCTTGCCAATGAAGAAAAAAATATGGTTCTTGTATACATCGACAATTTAGAGAATATACCGAAAAATATTATCCTGGAACGCTTCTGTCTGATAGATGGATCCTATATGATAATCCTGTACTATGAGGATCTAATAAAGATAAAGAAGGCAAACATAAAAAGAGTTGAAATAGCAACCTCCAGAGAGTTGGATGATAATATGATCAGGGTGGAAGGCATCCACTGTGATTACTGCGGAAAGGAGATTAAAGATAATCCGATCTCGGTAGAAATAAAAGGAAAGACATATTATGCGTGCTGTCAGATCTGTGAGAGAGACCTTAAGAAAAGAAGAGAAATGATTGTCGAGGAAAATTCCAGACACCAGTAAATTCAAATATATACAGATGAAAAGACGCATGGGGTGATTCTACTTAAACTGTTCTCATAATGTTTAGTATATTGTAGTGTTCTGGACAGTTTGGGCAGTTATATTATAAATAACTGAGAAGAATTATTATAAATTACGAATGGGAGAAAGGATTCCGCCAACGGGAGGGGTCCGCTGTTTGGTGTGATTGAAAATGACCCGGTGGACAAGAATTCCAACACTTCGGAATTAATAGCTGTTGAGAAACAGAAAGTAGAATTGAGTAAAGGAATAGCAAAGGCTGCAGAAGGAAAATATCTCGCATTGGAGTTGAGCGAAGAAAAGGGATCTTGTCCCGATAATATGTGCCAATTGAAGACTGAAATCAGTGTAAGAATTCTCGGCAACATCAATGATCTATCCTCATATAAAATAATCAAAAAAGAAAAATTCACTTTGATCATCAGCAAAACTGTGTGGCTTGGCGTAGATAAGGGCAGGCAAGACATCCCCATCAGGAAGAGACGATTTGGCAACCGCAGCGTGAATGGATTCTCGCTAACCTACTGATAGCTCTATGTTCTTTTGTACCATCGTATAGAATAGTCATGATGTGTGCTTATAGTTATCCAAATTTACAGATTGAATAGAGCATCGTTTTATACATCTGCATAATTTTGAAAACATGTCTTGTGGATGTATGAAGAATTCAGGAAACGATATTGAAAGGCAACACATCCAAAGCCACGGTAGTGAGGAAAACTCCTCAGCAGATGATACTAAAGCTGCAATAAGCATGTTAAACGAGAGATATGCAGGAGGAGAAATCGGAAAGGAAGAATATTTAAGCATGAAGAATGAAATTTTGTCAAGGTGAAATAATGGCAACTGAATACAGAGTCAAATCAGAGCGTTCCTTCAACGAGATGTGTGACAAGATAAGAGAGTTTGTGCCTCTGAACGGTGTCTCAATATTATAATTGAGACAGAAACAAGAAATAATTTCAGAAGTCTGTTAAAATTTTTTTTGCACGTCTATCGAGTCCCGGTTAACCGATTACTGCTGGAAATCATGTATAATATAGAGGCATATGCTACAACCGTAAAAATGAATCCTAGGGACATGAGGAAAGAGAAGACGTTGTTTGTGAAGCCAGAGAACACGAATTCAAGCCCACCAATGCCGGCGGTGAGTATGGATGCGGATGCGACAGCGCTTAAGGCTGAAAGCCCGTAGTCACCCTCCATTGCAAATACAAAGAAAATTATCAAAGACACCAGTCCAATAAGAATTCCTAGCATCATGTGAACCATGAGTTCCGGTACGGAAAACATTACCTGCATCATTCCATACATGAAAAAATAGTTACCAAAGGATGGGAA
>JAKBQO010000089.1 GCA_021835185.1 Thermoplasmata archaeon | reverse complement strand
TCTGAGCGACTTATAACCATTGTTTATAGCATGATCAAGTGCGAATTTGAGAAGTTTTGTTCCCACATGATTCCTGCGTGATTCTGGCCCGACTCTCAATCCACTGAACCATAATGATTTGTCAGCGAGTGGCTCCAGTTTAATAAAACCATCGATTTCCTGCGAAATATGTACGTAAACGTCACGTCCATCCAGATAAGATCTACCAAATTCCATGTTAATGTAATCATCATATCCTGCCCTTGCCGAAATGGAACTTATGGATTCCCAGTCATCTATATAGGCTTTCCTTATCATGGTGGATTAATTTAAAGGCATTTAAATATACTTTCTATTTTGACCTGTTGTTCCGGGAAGCATTATTACCCCCTACTTTTGCTTCACCATTATCACCAGAAGGCGTTCTGAAGAGCGACGCTATACCTGCAATAATAGATGCTCCAAAACCTACGTAGAATACGTCGTGCATAGATGTCATGAAAGCCGTGGCTATAGTTTCAGGGAACCATATATTGCCTGAAATAGTGTCCATGACTCCGGAAGGGAGACCTGAAATAACACTTGCCGGTACTGTAGAGATAACGTCCTTTACAGTGTTTAGCCCGAGAAATGTGGAAAACAATATTTCCGTAGGTGGGATGTTATTGAAATACTGGACAAGGCTCTGTGCATTTTCTGAATTTAATCCATGTGTGATTGAACCTGGATATGTTAAGGAAAGCCCCAGCAACAATATTGAGAAAAATGCCCCTATGCTTGCCGCGTATCCGGTATTTCTCATAGTATTGAGTATTCCTGATGTAGCACCCCTTTCATCTGCCGGGACAGATGACATAGCTACGGTTAAATTGGGAACGTTAAATATGCCATACCCGATTCCGAAAATACTTATTACAATGGCGAGGAAAACATAGGAAAAGTTATACGTTAATGTAACCAGTGCAAGGAGGGCAAAGCCAGATATGAAAAGCCCTATTGTAGTGAGCCACCTCGCATCGAACCGTTCTGCAAGTTTACTGGAAAGAACTCCGAATATGCCCATAAATATTGGCAGTGGCAGCATATATATGCCTGCCCATAGAGGTGTTACTGCATACCTGTATCCACGTATCGGGAGCCAGATTCCCTGAAATATGAGCGTGAGCATATACATTAAGCCCATCATGGTCATCGCTGAAACAAATGCTGTAAATATGCTTATGCTAAAATTTCTTGATTTGAATAACCGCATATCAAACATGGGACCTTTTACCCTGTTTTCTACAAATGGGAACAGAACCAGCATTATCGCCCCAATTGCAAGGGCTGATATCACAAGCGGGTTGGTCCATCCCATGGGATTATTCTTATAGGGAGTTATGCCATATGTTACCCCGAGGAGCAATATGATAAGGCCTACAGCAAAGAGTATATTGCCCGGGATGTCTATATGCCTTGCAGCCCTTTCCCGGACGTCCTTCAGTTTAAGGAATGACCATAAAGTACCGAATACGCCTATTGGTATACTTATAAGAAAAATGTCCCTCCAGTATATGGTTGACAGGATTCCTCCCAGGACCACACCAATGCTCACTCCGGAAACTGCAGCCACACTGTTTATGGAAATTGCAAAACCACGTTCTTTAGGTAAAAAGTTATCTGTGATTATGGCAAATGTGTTGGCCATTATGAATGCCCCACCCACAGCCTGGACAATCCTGAATATTATAAGTTCCAGAGCCACGGTGTATCCTGTTCCCGGTGCTATATAAAGCAATATTGAACCTATGGTAAAAATTAAAAAACCAAGATTGAATATTTTTACCCGTCCAAATATATCGGAAAGTTTTCCAATACTGACGAGAAGTACAGAGAGAACTATCATATAGCTCATGATAAGCCATAAAAGATAGGGAAATGAACTGGCCTGCATAGGATTTAAATGAATGCCGACAAAAATTGATGGAAGTGCTACTATAATTATGCTGGTGTTTATTGTGGCCATTAATTGTCCTATAGTTGTGTTGCTGAGTGCAATCCATTTTTCCTGCATCAGTTTAAAATTGCAATACATTATATAAATATTATTACTAAACTATTTATTACTAAATTGTATAATCACGTTGGTTCATTTTGTATCTGCTACCAGTTTAATACGGCATATTAATTTATAAATAATACATTATCAAACATGGAAAATATCGTTCCGTTCAAAACTGAAAATACATACCTGGCAACAGAATTCATGATGAAAGACCCTTACAAAAATACACGGCTCGTTTCATTGCTGGAAGATTATCCAGATTACTCAAAGATAATATATGACAACGGAGTAATAAAAGGGATCCTTTCAGTTGACCCTGTACACGATGAAATGTGGTTCTATGGAAACAGTAAATCTCTTAAGGCAGTTATAGGAAATATTGAAATTAAAAGCAACCAGGTTCTGTACATAGATAAAAAGAACCTGGATATAATACAATCCAGGTTTAGTGTTGAATATTCTGGTTTACTGGTAATGAGGCTTAAAATCAGGGAATATGAGGGCACAACAGTTGCAGATGGCGTAGAAAGAGATACGGGAAGCACCGGAAAAGAGGATAGGCATAATAATATTTTCATTAAACGCAAAAACGGTGAGATACTAGGCTCTGTAAAGGTGCTTTCATTAAATATTAAGTCATGCGCTATAGGATGCCTGCATTATAAAGATGGTTACGAAGTGTCTATTTATGATATAATATCCTCTATAGCCAATATATATAAATCGCAGACCGAAAATATTGTTATATATGCGCCATACCAGGAAAAACTAAAAGATGGGCTATTAAAATTGGGATTTATCAATTCAGGTGAATTATTGAAACTATATAATATTGCCCCTCACCAGGCCAAATAATAAAATTGTGCAGGGTAATCCGGCAAAGCACACAAAAAATATCATTCCATTATATTCTCTAAACATAGATTTATATAAAGTTGTGAATTTTCCAATGATATGAAGTATGATGTAGTTGTTATAGGTGCGGGAATAACAGGGTTGAGCTCTGCTTACCATCTCAAGAAAAAGGATTCGTCACTTAAAATTCTTGTGGTGGACAAGTTTAAGACTTTTTCACAGGGAAATACAGCAAAAAGTGCAGCTGCATTCAGGGATTTCTTTACTTTGAGGGAAAATCAGGTTATGGCACAGACTGCCATAAATTTCTATAAGCATTTACAGAACGATATGGATGTCGACCTGGGGATGAAATTTACCGGCTACCTATTCCTATTCGACCATGAAAAAGCCAGGGATTTTATATCAAAATATCCTCATTCACGTTTTGTAGACGAAGACCTTTCGGAAATTTTTAATTTAAATATAGATAAGGACACAAGGGAAGTCATGGGTATAGACTCAATTAAATCTGCTGTCATAGACGAAAATGCAGGCATTATAGAACCAGACCTCCTATCAAAATGGTACTACGACAGGCTTCTGGAAATGGGTGTTAATTTCATGTTCAATACATTTGTAAAAAAACTTGTTCTTGCCCCTGACACGTCTTTAAATTATCCAGGAGAGCCATTTAACTGGCAGAAATCGGAAATAAAATATGCTGAGACCGATAAGGGAATTCTGGAATCTGATTTTTATGTGTTATGCACAGATGTCTGGACAACCGCATTACTGAATCCTGTAGGAATAGATTCACATCTAAGGCCTAAAAAGCGGCAGATATTCCAGATAACCTCACCGGGAATACAGAAACTTATCGGCAAAAATATTTTTAACGATTCCGGTGTATTTCCATTTACAATATTCCCTACTGGCGTATACATGAGGCCCTATCCCCAGGCTAATTCATTCTGGACAAGTCTTGCAGATGAACTTAACAGAGATTTTTCATTTACTGAAAATCCAGAACCTGAACCGGATTTTTATACATACAACATAAAGCCAATACTGGACAATTATTTCCCGGCATCTGAAGACTCAAGGATCACCGCATCATGGGCAGGATACTATTCATACAACACCATAGATTTCATGCCATATATATTCAACGAGATCAATTTAATTGTGGTTTCCGGTTCTACCGGTGGAGGAATTATGAAGGGGGACTCAATAGGAAGAATCGTGGCAGCAAGATATGACCATAAAAACACCACAACACTTTATGGAGGCAAGAAGATTAATAATACATACACTGGAAGGTACAGAAGCACAAAGATCGAGGATATGGTGCTCTAATTTTCCCCTATTATAAATGAATCCTAACCTTTAATACTCGTCTTTTTTTATTATAAACTGGTTTATTAAAATAAGAAAATGCAAGTGAATTTAATACTATGAACTGAAGGCACAGGAGGTTGTGCTTTAAAATTCTACGGGCAATCGAAAATTATCATTTTGCTAACAAATTTTAATGCTTTAAAGATTTTAGTATAAAGCTATATGTACAGTGACTTTTGCCAGCGAAACAGAAAATAATTAACTCGCTGGAGCAGTTCGGATTACCACGAATCCAGAAACAGCCGCGTTATGTCATCCCTGCTGGCATCCGCTGGATTTGTTACAATTCCCGTGGATTCCGATGCCAGGCTCACAAGCTTATCGAGATTATTCCGGAATGCTTTTTCATCCAGCCCGGTTTCAGATATCCTGATAGTTTGCCCCAGAGCTTTGAGTATAATAACTATGGATTCGTACAGTGTTTTCCCTCTATACATTTCAGGAATTAAGAGGTTAAGCCTCTGATACTTCTCCCCGGCTGCCGCATAATTAAATTTAATTACTCCTGGAAGAAATATGCCAACAGATTTTCCATGCGCCACATGAAACATTGCACCTAGAGAATGGCCCAGAGCATGCGCTAGCCCTATCTGGGAATTTGAAAATGATAATCCTGCCATAGATGCCCCTATATGAACATTATTTCTCAACTCCAGATTCTCCGGATCTTTCACCAGTTTAACTATTGACGGAATAATTAGTTCAATGGCCTTCTCAGCCATGGCATCGGAATATGGATTGTTCCATCTGCTTGTGTAACCTTCTATGGCGTGTGTGATAGCATCGGTTGCAGTATTTATTGTCTGGGTTTTTGGCAGTGATTTAACCATCTGCGGGTCAAGTATTGCATAGTCAGGCATTATTTCCGGTGATGCCAGCTCATCTTTCCTATTTTCCATTTCATCTGAAATTACTGCAGCCCAGGTACATTCCGAACCGGTGCCACTGGTTGTGGGAATCGAAATTAATTTGCTTTTCTGCCTCAAATTCAGTTTAACAAGTGGTGTAACATCATAAAATTCGAGATCCGGGCGTTCATACTTAAAGAATAATATTTTTGAACTATCTATAACAGAACCGCCTCCTACAGATATAAAATAATCCGGTTTGAATTGATTTATCTCATCCAGGTGTTTTGCAATAGCTCTGTATTCCGGCTCTTCCGGGATATCATCAATTATTAATAATTCTGTTCCATGCAGGTTCTTTATTACTAGGTCTACAAGGCCTGCTTTTCTGATATTTTTATCTGAAACTATAACAGCTCTTTTTATTGACAATGATTCCAGAAATCCTAATGATTCATCACCAAATATTATCTGCGGCGACCTAAAAAACCACATATAAATCGCCTCTTTCTGAATTGTTGTTATTATTATAGATTTTTTCCGGCTTTACGTTTATAAATTCCCACATAAAAAAATATTATGTATCTGTATATTAATATTATTATGGGTACATTAACCCTTTATCTGAAATAATCCGTTGCCATCTGTTCTCCACCCGAGTCTATTGTTATAACCTGGCCAGTCATAGATTCGTTCCTGATCAAATAAAGAACCGTATCTGCAACTTCATCAGGGTCTATGAGTTTGCCCGTAAGCGTAAATTTCTTAGAAAAATTTTTCTCGTCTAGATTCATGATTTTTAGAAGGCTGTCTCCCATCCTGGTTTTAACTACTCCCGGTGCAACAGCATTTACACGGATATGGTGGCCGGCAGCTTCCAGGGAAAGATATTTAGTCATGCTAATAAGCGCTGCCTTGGTCATTCCATATACAGATAGCCCGGGGAAAGGGGATATGCCTGCCAGTGAGGCCATATTTATAATAACGCCATTGTCGTACTTGCTAACGAACTCTCTGGAAAGCCATACTGGAGAATAGAGGTTAGTGTTAAACATCAATTGCATGTGTTTTTCATCTATGTTTTCGAATGGCTCGAGAATACCAACTCCTGCGTTGTTGATAAGTATGTCAGGTTTTCCAAGTTTTTCTATAGCATCCCTGAATAATTTTTTCCTGCCTTCTTCTGTTGAAACATCCGCCATTGAAAGAATTCCGGACGATGCCTTATTTACCTCCTCCAGCGTCTGTATGCAT
>JAKBQO010000088.1 GCA_021835185.1 Thermoplasmata archaeon | reverse complement strand
CCATTTCTTCCGTTTCCCTGTTCCTGTTAAGGCTTGACCTTGTAAAATTTTCAGACCCTATGAAAATCTTTTTGCCCGCGATCATTTTCGCATGCATATATAATTTATTTGCAGGCATATATTTAACCTTAACTCCGTGTTTTTTAAGCTGCTTTATATCGTCTATATCTGTGGAAGATATGGAACTGGGAACGATGAGTTTTACTTTCCTCCCCTTATCCATTAAAACTTTTAGAATTTCTTTGTCATCACCCATTTCTTCCGTTTCTATCAATAACTTTCTTTCCCTTGAAATAAAATCGCCCAGGGCTTTCTCTGACCCGGGTGAAACAATCAGGTATTTTCTGGGCATCTCGCCTGCGGCTTTATTCTCGAAATCAGCAAGAAAAATTGTTTTAAGGGATTTTATAATTTTTTTATCAGAGGTAATTGTAAAATATTCCCTGTTGGATGAGAATGCTGCTTCAGTAAAATTAGGTGTTCCCACTTCAGCCTGCCTTTCGGATACCATATATTTTGCATGGTCAAAAACATTAGGCTTTTCAAATCTTTCAGGGGCAACTTTTACTTTAGCACCGGTTTTTCTCAGGTTATCTATCTCTGCGTGTGTGCCATCGCTCCCGTTAATACCATACGGTCTGCCATCAACCATTAAACGTGTATCAACCTTCCTTTTTACAGCATCAGAAATTGCTTTAAGGATTTCAGGCTCATCAAGCAGGTATGAATTAATATAAACGAACCGCCTGGCTTTTTTTATTAAATTTACAAATGGCTTTACACCATCGTCTGGTTCAACATATACCTTGTATGACATATGTCATCATTGAAAATCCTCTTTATTAATATTTGCCTTAAAACAGTGTAAAGCTATGGATAATGCAATGTTTTTTCCATGTTATGTATAGAATATTTTACATGGTTTTTATTTGTGCATATATATTATGAAAGATAGTGTGCAATATAAGCCACTTATTTGTGCCTAAGATATTTATTACAATAACCCGGTTTGCCTCTAATGTTTCTTTTTCCTGCAATAAGTCTATAATAACATAAGTATATGTATGATAATGGAAACAGCTAGAATTATTGACGAGTATGATAAATACCGTAATAGCACATTGAATTTGCAGGCATCTGAAAATGTCCTGAGCCCTGATGCCAGAAAGGCTTTGTCCTCCGACATGGCTTCCAGATATTCACTCAGTATTGGAGACTACAACGCCTATGGTGGAACGGTATACTTCGACCGCATACTTGACCTACTTAAAGATAATACCTGCAGGCTGTTCGGCAGCAAATATTGTGATCCAAGGCCCTTGAGCGGGCACGTGGCAGCAGAAATGACGTTATTGTCTGTACTTGGAAAGAATAAAAATGTTATGGCAATTTCAGAAGAAGATGGTGGATACCCGGGATACTCCGGTGGGCATCTTGACCGTGTTCTTGGCTATAAATTCTATGAAGCTCCATATTCCCACTATGAACTGGAGTATGACCTTGTGGAAGAAAAAATAAAGGCAAACAATATAGGAACTATAATACTTGGCCAATCCATGTTTATAAAGCCATACGACATGAAAAGAATCAGTGAAATATGTGAAAAACATGGAACAAAAATCCTGTATGATGCATCACACGTTATGGGACTGCTTGCTGGAAAAGCATTCCAGCCAGATGCATTGAAATATTCAAATATAGTTTACGGATCTACACATAAAACATTTTTCGGGCCACAGGGAGGAATAATACTTACAGATGAAGAAGACATCTATAATCAAATCGAAGACAATGCAATATTCAATACAATGGACAATATTAACCTGTCCAGAATCGCATCGTTATCTATAGCAGTGGAAGAAATGCTTAAGTTTGGAAAAGTATACGCCGGAAGTGTTGTAAAAAATACTGCAAATCTCTCCCATAGCCTCATTGAAAATGGATTCGGGCTTTTGCCAGGTTCGGAGAACAGTGAAACACACCAGATTTTAATTGACCCTGAATATTTAAAAGGCAAGGGTTTCGGCTATCACTCGTTTTCAACGCAACTTGAGAAAAACAGGATTATAATTGACCGGTTCGGAAGGATAGGAACCCAGGAAATTACAAGGTGGGGAATATCAGATATGGAATCGCTTTCGGATATAATTACAGGTATATGCAATAAATTAAATAGGGCTGTAGAGATTAATGATATGATAGGCGCAAAAGCGCTTAAATTCTGGTGATATAATGAATGTTGGAGAAATCATGAAAAAGGATCCTATTACTATTGACAGCAATGCAAAAATTTCAGAAGCAATATCTAAAATGAGGGAGAACGATATACAGCAGCTTCCGGTTCTTTCAGAGGAAAAATACATAGGCATGCTTACCTATAAAAATATTTTAAGAAGGGGAAGTGTAAGGACAAACTCAAAAGCTTATAATTTCTCTATAATTGCACCCAGAATCAACGAAAACTCAAATGTAATGGAAGCAGTTAAATTATTAGTGGAAAGTGGGCTAAATTCAATACCTGTATTCCAGAAAGAGAAACTCGTGGGCATAGTTACCAGACTGGACATAATCAGGAATCTTTCAGATATTTATCCAGATGCAGCAAGAACCAAAAATTATGAAATAATGACAGCAGATGTTGTAACTGTAGATGCAAACGATGAAATCGAAGCTTCCTCACAGAAGATCAGGACACTGGACGAATTCGAAATCCCTGTTACCAACAATGGAAAACTTGCAGGCATTTTAAGACTGAAGGATATAATTAACAACATATTAATGGATAAGCAAAAAATAAGCTACGGGCAGTATACTTCTGGCAAATCAAAGGTAGAGATAGTTGCCTCCTCACTTATGGACAATCCTATCAACAGCACAGAGGATAACACTATTGTAGACACGGCCACCCTGATGGTGAAAAATCATCTTCACATAATTCCTATAACCGGAAAAGATTCAAAATTAACCGGTGTAGTAGGTATCACAGATATACTGAACTCGCTGGAAACCGGCACCGAAGAAGGATTTTACATTGAGATTTCCGGACTGGAGGAACAGGACAGGGACCTTTATGATATCACCTACTTTATGGCAGATAAATTTATAACCAATATATCAAGGATTATCGGGAACAATGGAAAGTTGCTTTTCAATATAAGGAAATATAAAACAGAGGGAAAGGGGAAATATTCTATCAGGACAAAACTTATTACCCCTAAATTTAGCATGGAAGACGATGGTTCAGGATATAACTATGGCAAGTGCATAAGAGATGTTCTAAACAATTATGAAACCAGGTTAAAAAATAAATAACCATATAGCCATATTTGGCCGCACCGGAAATATTAATTTTTCCCGGTGTTATGTAATTTACATTAAAATTTATTAAACTAAATATTTATGAAATAAAAATATATCAGAAAATCTCCATTAATTTTTCAATCTTTCAACCAGGTCATGGTTTATGTTAAGGTATTCCATCCCCTTCTTTATGCCCCTGCTTATTTCCTGTATATTTATTTTTGCTAGTTTTCCCTCTATCTCTTCCATGTGGTTTAATCCGATAAATGGAACTACCATTTCTATAACCCTTGAAGAGTAACCGGAACCGGCAAATATTGCCTGGATTTTCTCCATGATATTTTCCAGGTTATTGTAAATATATTCCTTTGCACCGGGATTTGCAGCTGCCAGCATATAATACCTCAACGAGTCCTGTGCCTTTATTTTCCTCTCAGATATAGCCTTCTCCACGGCATCGAAATTATTGTCTCCGGTAAGCATAGCCATTGCCTGTATTGTTTTAACCTTATCTTCATCCTGTTTAAACTTTGAAAGCATATCAAGCATTTTTTCTGCATCGTTGTGTACTATAGCATATGATGTGAGAACCGCAAGGCGCATATCAGGGTCAACCTGATCCAGAGACCCGGCAAATTTTGAGAGCTCTTCCGCATATCCCCTGTTTATTGTAGCAAATCTGTTTGCAACTATGCCTCTTGCAAGGGAAACGTTAATATTTTCTGATTTTTGCTTATCGCCAAGAATTTTGAGTTTATCAGCAAGATATTCCATATTTGCCCCAAGTATTTCTGAATTTTCAGGGTCAACAAGGTATAATGAGAACAGCTCATTGGATACCTCCCTGATTATTAAGGAATCATTCAATTCCATAAACTTACTTATCCTGGAAAGGTATTCTTTCAAAGTCAATTTGCCCGCCATCAGGAATGCATGCGAATCATTTAACAGCCCGAATATGTCTTTATTATCCAGTATGGCTATATTTTTGATTATATTTTCATACAGTGAATCAGAATAAAGGACACGGTAGAACCCAGTTTCACTGTCATTGAGTTTTATGAATCCCTGCAAATCAATTTCCATAGACTCCGAATCGAAAAGTATGCTCTTTACCTCTCCTGCATATTTGGCCGTTAGCGGTATCTTCCACTGGACATTTTGCTTTTTGCCATTTAACAGGAACCTGTATTGTGTAAGCTTTATCTTTCCACCCTCTTCCTTTGCCTCAATGATAGGATATCCCACATTCTGTATGAAAGATTCCATTACCTTCCTGACAGGGCGGTCAGAAACCTTGGCTATAAATTCCCACAGGTCTGACCCTGATGCATTTTTATACTTAAAATTTTCAAGATAAAGATGAAGCCCCTTTTTAAACACATCGTCGGTAACAAAGGCATTTATCATTCTTAATATGCTACCGCCTTTGCCATAGCTGATCTCATCAAAAATCTGTGAAATATCGTCCGGATGTTTTACCTCAACCTCAATAGGATGGGAATTAACCAGTGAATCCCCTTCCAGGGCTCCTGCAGTTTCGCTCACAAGGAAATCAGCAAACATGTCATAATCCACTTCAAGCTTATTCATTGCCTTATATGACATAAAGGTAGCAAAGCTTTCATTTAGCCAGAGATCATCCCACCAGTTCATAGTTACAAGGTCGCCGAACCACTGGTGTGCAAGTTCATGTGCTATTACTTCTCCCACAGCTTTTTTAACAGAAGACCCGGTGGATGAAGAAATATTAAGGTATATTTCCCTGAATGTTATGGCACCCCAGTTTTCCATCGCACCTGCGGCAAATTCCGGTACTGATATGAGGTGTTCCTTTGGCAACGGATAATCTATCCCAAAATAATCCTGGTAGAATTCTATAGCTTTCTTTCCAATTTCCAGAGGGTAATTAGATTCTGTTAAATGGCCTTTCTGTGCAGCAAGAATTAATTTTTTGTTTCCGTTAAATTCCAGAGAACGCTCATCAAATTTTCCAATGCCCAGATAAAGAAGATATGTTGACATCACCGGAGTCTGCATAAATTTTATAACAGTCTTTCCGTCCACATTTTCCTGTGTCTCCACAGGCATATTTGAAATGGCTTCCAGACCCTCATCTACCCTTACTGTAATATCAAAGGCAGCTTTGTATGATGGGTTGTCTATGCACGGGAAGAAACGCCTTGCGCCTGTTGATTCGAACTGGGTGGTGAACATATCGCCTTCCTCTGTGTGTGCCCTGTAGAATCCCTGGAGCTCCTCAGGTATTTCTCCGGAAAAATCGATTTCGGCAACTGAATCTTTGGTGATTATGCCGTCAACAACTATCTCCTGGTTTTTTATAAATTCTTTAAAATTTTTAATGCTATTATTTACCTTAATCCTTTTAATTTTCAGATTTACAGAGTTCAGAATTAATTTTTCTTCATTTCCATTGAACTTTATGGTTTCATGGCACGTATACGTATAATTTTTGCTGTTTATGTCAAGATCCAAACTATAATTATAAATCTGCATATGGCTATATCAGATTGTTGCTTATAATTTTTGCCAATAAAATTAATCAATACATTGTAAATTAGAATCCCGGGCACTATTTTAAGGATATTAAATGCTCAGGTTTTCCCGGTTATATATATTATTACCATTATCCACATATTTCAGGAAATATGTCATAAAACATGCAACGGGAGTAAAATGGTTATATAATCATTGGGAATTTCCATAAACATGACCAGAATAATACATATAAACAATCAAAACGAAAATTACGCCATTAAGGTATGTGCGGGGATTATTAAAAATGGTGGAACCGTTGTATTTCCAACAGAAACTGTTTATGGCCTCGGGGCAGATGCATTCAATCCCGGGGCATGCTCAAAAATATTTATTGCAAAAAATAGGCCTGCAGACAACCCGCTGATAGTACATATATCAAACATGAAGATGCTTGATCAGGTGGCATACATTGATGATGGGCTAAGGAAAAAAATGAAGAATATATGGCCATCTCCACTTACACTGCTCCTGAAAAAGAAAGAGTCTATACCTGATATTGTCAGTGCTGGCTTAGATACAGTATGTGTCCGCTTTCCAGACAATAAGATAGCGCTGTGAAGAAATAAA
>JAKBQO010000087.1 GCA_021835185.1 Thermoplasmata archaeon | reverse complement strand
GGTGCCCATTCTTTCTTTTTGTTGTATAGTTCCTCTATCATGGGCATCAGTTTTTCCTCTATTATGACCCCATAGCTTTCATCAGGGACAAATACATTCCCCAACCTGTTTATATTCATGTCCTTAAGTTTTTCATCGCCAAAATTGAATGTGCCTGCATAATAATCGGTATACACACGTGCAATATCATGATCCAGTGTTCCGTTGGTAGTGATAATAACGTCGACAAGTTTGTTTTTTACAAGCTGGTTTATTATACCTCTTGTGCCAGTAGATATTATATCTGCGGGGAATGAAAGAAATGTGGTTTCATCTGATGTAAATTCCTCCTTTAAAATCTGATAACCCTCAAATACCTTTTTTGATGTGAAACCGCCGCTGGTGCCAAACATTTCCATTAATTGCATTAAAGTAGTGTTTTTATTTATCTTCATGTCCTTTACAGGATTCTTTAACAAATCCTCTCTTTTTATTTCCATGGGACATAATAGTAATTTTATAATTCAATCTATCGGTTTCATTCCCTATGCGGTCTTTAAACATATTATTTAGAGGCAAAAGTAATAACAATTAATCATGGTATTCCCATATATACAGAAAAAGAAACAAGGGCCGGGACCGGGAATCGAACCCGGGTCCGGGGATCCACAGTCCCCAAGGATGTCCATTACCCCACCCCGGCCATTTGAACCAATGGATATTATAACTATGTATAATTATTTTTTTAATTCTTAATGCCATATACAAGCAGTGATTCTATTTCATGGTATGCCTCAGTGTGGTGTGGATATATCCTGGGAACCTTTATAAAAATCCTTTCCTGCCTTATTAACCGCATTCTTTCTGAGTAAAACCCCTTTATATATTCATAACTCTTTATATTGTGTATACTGTATATGCGTGTCCCTATTTCCAGGGCTTTTATTATGAATGGCATGTCGTCATGCTTTATAACAGATCCAAATGGCGGATTCATTATGACCGTATCATAATTGCCATGAACCTCTGAAATACTAGAATTTATGAATTCAGCACATGGAAACGGTTCTGCGTTCCTTCTGGATATTTCAATCATAGCAGGGTCTATGTCTATTCCAGTAGCATGGCTCGCCCCAAGGTAGCACGATCCTATGGCGAATATTCCAGTGCCCGTTCCAAGATCTATTACTGTTTTTCCTAAAATATTTCCATCCATGTATGCTTCGGTCAAAAGGGTAGACGCAGAGTTTGCATCAGTGGGATACTGTTCCAGATCAATATTATACGAAGCTGGTTTTTCAAGCCTGGACAAAAAAATTTCCAGTGATTTCTTATTTATCTTATTCCTGTGCGGTTCCAACTGCCATCTCCAATATGTTTTTTGCGAGTTTTTTGGCTACCGGCATTTCATTGCCTCTCTCTATGAGTATTTTTTCAATTTTTCTTACAGCCCTCTGCCTTTTCCATGTACCGTTTTCATGAACCGCAAGAACTATATATTCTGCTATTTCCCTGTCAACATTAATGCCAAATCTTTCCCGTATTTTTATTTGCCAAACTGGGACGAGAACTCCAGGGATATCCCTTAAGCTATTATCGTTTCTTGTCCTTTCAATGATTTTGTTGATGTTGTTTACGTCTGACATTAGTCTTTCATTGATAACACCCTTATAAACATTTCATTTTTATTGTCTTTATCATTAATCCTGTAAGTTTAATAGCTATAAATTAAATGGATTAGCTAATATATTTATTTAAGATTAACATAAAGACTAAGATTTAATGCCAAGTAAAATAGCTATATATATAGAATACTCAAAACCAAAGGTCTGGTGGCTTCTGGTTTTTATTGCTTTTGGTGGGGCTATACTGGCTGTTGATAATTTTTCTTTTAATAACATAATAATGATACTTGTGGCTATTGCCGCTGTTACAATGGGGTCAATGGGCGCCGAGGGTTTGACAAATTACATTGATCTTGAAATGGACTCTACAATGGAAAGAACCAAAAATAGGCCATTGCCAACTGGCGAGATAACTAAAAAGCAGGCTCTTATGTTCGGTTACTCCCTTGCAGTATTGTCTGTGATAATACTTCTGGCATTCAGAAGATTCGTAGCATCTATATTCATGTCAATCGGGATATTTGACAATGTATTCATCTACAGTTATCTTCTTAAAAAGGTTTCACCCTACAGTATTATTTATGGTGGCTTCTCCGGCGCTTTTCCCGTCCTTATAGGATGGTATACTATAACATCAAACTTTTCATGGCTTCCATGGATATTATTTTTCCTTGTCATGTTCTGGATCCCGGTTCATGTATGGAGCCTTGCATACAGATACAGGGAAGACTATAAAAAGGCAAATGTACCAATGTTTCCAGTAACTCATTCCGACAGGTCTACAGCAATAGCCATATCATTTTCATCAGTATTACTGATCGTATTCTCTTTAATACCCTATTTTATGGGGTTTTACAGTCTTGTTTATCTTATACCAGTAGCAATTTTATCCATTCCTATAATAATATTCTCATATAATTTCATAAAAAATCCAGGGAGAAAGACCTCTTTCCGCCTGTTTGTATATACTGCGCCATATCTTACATTTGTATTCACCCTTATTATAATATTGAACGTGTTGCGGCTTTTAAATTTACTTCATTCTGCCTGAGGGTACCAATCAAAAAATTAATAATAAATGAATTACTTAATATAAAAGCATGTTATGCACATATGTTGAATCAACCAGTAATTAATAATTGCATAGCGTGATAGAGGTAATTGAATGGAACAAGTTAAAGATATAGTATTCCCCGGCGACATAATAGCCAAGGAGGAAGAATACCTTTCAGGAAAGAATACACAGGACATTGATGGTGATGTCATATCTACTGCTTTTGGAAAAGTAAGCAGGGATGACAAATCTCTTATCATATCGGTTGATACATCCAGGCAGCCAGTAATAATAAAGAGATATGACATAGTATATGGCAAAATAATAAAAATATTAAACAAGGAGGCAGTAATATTGATTTCCGGGGTTGTAAAGGGAAATGCCATTGTACCGGCCAACACAGAAGCCAGGCTTAAGTTGCCAATTCCCAACAAGACTATGTATTCTCATATTATTACTCTTGGAGACCTTGTAAGGGCAAAAATTATAAGCACACGCCCTCTTTATGCCACAATATTTGACCCCAATCTTGGTATACTGAAGAGCAAATGTACAATATGCAGGAGCGATCTGGTTGTAGAGAATGGAAAATTATACTGCAAGAACTGTGGGAGAGTCGAGCAGAGAAAAATTGCTTCAGATTATGGCAATATAAATATATCAGGTGTTAATTATGAAAGAAGCTGATAAAATAAAGGACGTCCAGGAGCTTTCCAGAGAAGTTAAGGATATGAGAAAGGAAATAGATAGTATGAAGGAGCTTTTAGGTGGTCTGATAAAGGTCATGATGGATCATGACGATCAGTTTAACGACGAGGATGAATATAATTAGGTGAATAAAATGGCAATATTACCAATGAAAATGCTTGAAGAAAATTTAAACAAAAAAGTTACGTTATTATTAAAGGACAACAGGTCACTTATAGGTACACTGGTTGGGTATGATGAGTATATGAACATGACCCTGGACGATGCAGAGGAGAATGGAGAGGTTCAGAGAAAAATCGGCAAGGTCATCATACGTGGAAGCAATGTGGTAAGGATCACCACAAAATAATTTTTAAAAGTATATATAATCTGTTTTAATAGCATTCTATGCCTGAAAAGATAAAAGACAAACAATACGTGATGGGATTCACATGGGCAGGATACAGAAATGGAAAAAGATTCCCAATTTTATTAAACACATTTTCAGATGACTATAAAAATGAGAAGGATAGTATAGAAATATTGGGAGAAAAGTTTCAAAAAAAAATATACTATCCATCTTTCCTTAGCAGCGAAAAAATTATTGAAGGGAATGATATAATCATAATATACAATGGCCTTGAATTAATACAGAGGCCAGTGCACCTCGTTTCGTTTCTTATGGAATTACGGAAAAAATACGGTTTCACAAAGATGTTTTATCTCCAGGGAATTTCAGATCCATATCTTATGCCGGTACTGTCCTATCTTGGGATCAATATTTTTGATGATCTGTATATAAGAAAGGAAAGCAGGGAACATATAAAATACAATGTTGCCGGGAAATCAAGAGTTGATTATGAGCCATTCGAGGAGAACATACAATTTGCAGAATCTATACTGGAATCAATTTTTGTCTCAACACGTGATAACACATTGCGGGAAATAGTAGAAAAAATTGCCATATCTGGGAAGGCAATGGAAATATTGAGAATAGCAGACACAAGATATTATGAGGATTTTTACAGCGTATTCCCATCAAGGACACCCTATATCCAGGCCAACTCCCTGGAGTCCCTCAACAGGCCTGATATCGTTGGTTACAGAAATAAAATATCATACTATGTAAAACCAGACCACAGAAATATTGCACTTCTGCTTCCATGTTCCGCCAAAAAACCCTATTCTGATTCAAAAACCCATAAGAAAATACTTTCAGGAATATGGCAGTACAGAAGATATCTCCACGAATTGATTGTTACATCCCCCGTTGGGCTAGTTCCACGGGAGCTGGAAAAGGGATACCCCGCTCGTTTTTATGATATACCTGTCATAGGCACATGGTACGAGGATGAAAAACTCATGATGAAAAACCTCATTTCTGCATATTTTAACAAAAACAGGTATGAAGATGTAATAGCGTATATACCGGAGGATCTTGATTTTGTTCGTGATGCCATACCAGACAATGCAAAAATAATAGAGGGAAAAGTTACAGATGATAATAATATAGCAAGGCTTGTATCTGTTTTAAAGGATACCGTGACAGCAGAAAGTCAATATGCCAAGAAACTGGATGACTACCGTGCTTTATTGAGGTTTCAATTTGGTGACTGGATAATTCCATACATTTCCAATGTAAAGTTAATAAACAGTTTCCATCAGGACATGATTGTGGAGGGGAGCAGAATACTTTTTGTTTATAATGAATCCATAGGGCGTTTTTCCATTACTCCGGAATCGGGGAAATTTTTCCTTGAAAATGATAAATTCAATGTTTCAATAGATGATTTCAGGCCCACATCTACTGTATATGCCATGGGTATTCAGAACGCCACACCGGATATAAAAGCCTTTGATGAGGTCATAATGACATACAACAATGAATTAAGGGGAACCGGTACTGCATTAATGCCATCAAGGGCCATGGTAGACCTGAATAACGGTGCGGCTGTAAAGGTAAGATCAGGAATTAGGAATTAATATTTGCTGTTCTCAAACCTGATGCATTGTTATGATGCGCCGGTTTCATCCGCATAGTAGTCACGTCTTAATATTTTCCAGATCGGGTGTTTTACCTTTTCACCATACAACAACATTCGCATGTTTGTCTAAACTCTCTCTACAAACTTATCATCATGCCTGTTTATTGTTTCATACACGTCTTTTCTAAAGAGATAGGTTTCTGGAGATAATCCGTTTTTCAAAGTGTCCCTAACCATTGTTCCACTGAAATGAACTCTATCTCCATCCACATGGGAGCAATCCCGCGAAGTTGCCAGCTGTTCGCACTTCTTGCAGTAAAAGACCTCATCCATATTCATGATCTCTATGCCAAGTTCAAAGGCCTGGAGATTTTTCTGGGCGTCATATGGTCCATAAAAGTTTCCGATACCCGCGTGATCCCTTCCCACGACAAAGTGGGTGCACCCGAAATTCTTTCTCATGATTGCATGTATCATTGCCTCTCTGGGCCCTCCATATGACATTTCATAGTGAAGGGGTGAAAAGAGGACTCTGTTTGAAGGATAATAGTTATTTATGAGGGTATCGTATGACTTCATGATAATCTCGTCCCTGTAATCACCCGGTTTCTTTTTTCCAATTACAGGATTTATGAAAATGCCGTCCGTAACACGCAGTGCAGTCCTCTGCATCTCTTCATGGCCCCTGTGTGGAACATTTCTTGTCTGGAATCCAGTAACGGTTTTCCATCCTCTTTCCCGAAATCTCTGCCTTGTGTCAACCGGAAAAAGTGTTTCTTTCATGAAGGGAATTTCCGGAAGGTTAGCCGATTTGATTTCCCCAGCCATACATATACCCGTACTTTCCCTGATGTTTCTGACGCCTGGATGATCAGTTGAGGTGGTTCCAAATACTTTCCGGCAGTATTCAATCCTGTCATATCTGTAAATATCTGTTACATTCATTATGGCTATTACCCTTGAGTTCTGGCTTAATCTTACAGTATCACCTGCTTTTATACGTCTGAATTCTCTCTCTCCTATGTCCAGTGTGTATGGAATGCTCCATGGAAGACCATTTTCCAGACGTTGATTGTCAACCACAGAATGGAAATCGTTTTCTCCTATGAATCCCTT
>JAKBQO010000086.1 GCA_021835185.1 Thermoplasmata archaeon | reverse complement strand
GTTGTAGAGGAAGACAGTACAAAATTTATTTTTAAATTTGAAACAGATGGCTCATTAAAAGCTTCTGACGTTTTAAGCTATGCATTGCATAGACTTGAAAATAGATTTACAGCCCTTATGGAAAGCTTATCAGATTAAAATTTTTTTTTAAAAATTATATTATAATATAAATAACATATGAACCAGTGCTGGATATGATTCATAGGCCACGTATATTCCTACAAGTATAATTATTATGGAAAATACTTTTCTTAATGTTCCTTTTCTGCCTCCAAGGTTTACAGATAATTTTGTTCCAAGATACCCGCCGAATATTCCACCTATTACATATACTATTGCAACAAGGAAAAGTACATCGCCTATCATGCCACTGCTAATAAACTGAAGCCCGGGGGCTACTATGGAGTATCTAATTGCCGTTACAATGCCAAATGTGCCCACTGCGAGCAGAGATGTTCCTATTGCCATGTTTATTTTAATTTTTGATGATGCCAGGAGGCCAGGGACTATTAAAAATCCACCCCCTATGCCGAAAAATCCTGATGCAAATCCGACTATCAACGAATATCCGGATACTTTGCCGTACTTTGTTTGTTTTGCCAGTTCTTTGCAGTCCTCATTGGGTACGGCTCTGCATTTGCTGATGTACATATAAATGCCAATAATAATCATAAGCATTGAAAAGAAGAATAAAAGCTCCCCACCTTTTATAATGAGGCCTATGGTTGACCCTACTAACACTCCTACGATTCCAACCAGGGCAAATACTCCTCCAAGCTTAATATTTGCATTTTTCCTTCTAAGATGCTGTGCAAAATTTATGTACGCTGTAATTCCTACAGCCAGAGCTGTTGTTCCTATTGCCAGATGTGGGTGATTTATACCTACAAAATATATGAAAAGAGGAACAGCAAGTATTGACCCGCCTCCACCTATAAGTCCCAGGCTAAATCCCACTGCGATTCCGGATATAATTGCAAGTATATACTGGATTAATGTTACGTCTATCATTATATCAGAACATTATTACATATTACTATAAATATATATTCATAATTCAACGTAATTATTCATAATAATGTAAAATTATAAAATAAATCCATATTTATGAATTATTAATTTTCATGAAGGAGTGTACTCAGGCGATATAATGCCTTTCCGGCATTTGAATTGTCTATAATTATCCATATTTCAGTATCCAGCCTGTATATATTTGTAAATTTAATTCCATATGTCATCAGATAATCGGTTATTAGAAGGGTAAGCCCTGGAGTGAATGATGACTGTTTGGGGAGTATTATTTTGATCAATGCAATCTTGCTCTGCTGATTCCCTGTATTTGCTATGCATATGTATATGTTTGACTCTTTCATAACCAAGATAGAGTTTTCCGGGATTTTTTTGATATCATCAAAATAAAGTATACTGTATTCATATTCTATTGTGAGAGAAGACCTCTTAAGTATTTCGAGGTCATCAGTATACTCTGGCTTTTCAGTTTTCATATTTGCAAGAACCTTCACAATGGTATTGAATTTTACATTTTTTCCCGTCATAGCCTCAACTTTATCCTTTATATTTTCAGCTATTTTGGTATAATTGCATAAACCACTTGAAATTGCCATTGAATAGATAAGACTATTTGATACTATCACTTTTACCGAATCAGATACTTTTGCCATAAATCTTCATTATATTCATGTATAAATTCATTGCCATTGAAAATATACACATATGTGCTATTTTATGATTAACAGATATTGAGGCATAAGTCCTGAATACATTATTAATCCAGCAGAGCCTGTGTAACAGTTTAGGAACGCTTATGTGTTCCGTCTAAGCATGGCAGAAGCAAAAGGCATATAAATTTATTAACACCGCATATTTTTATAATAATAAGCATAAAATTAATTAAATGCTATATAATAGATGAAAGTACCGGTGTGTAAATGAAAATAGGAATTATAGCTAGAATCAATTGCCATTCATGCATAAAAATTGCAAGACGCATAATAGAGTTGATTCCGGAATCTTGGGAATTGGTGCTTGAAGATAAACTTGCAAAAGCCTTAAACATGAAGGGTGTTAATTTCAAAGACATTGATGCCGATATAATAATTGTAGTAGGGGGTGACGGAACAATTCTCCGGACTGCACAACTTTCCAGAGGAAAAATACTGGGGATTAATGTGGGCGGATTGGGATTCCTCTCTGAAGTCGAAATCGGCAATATTGAAGAATCAATATATAATCTAATTAAGGGAAATTACAAGACATATGAAGTAATGAAATTAAATGTGTATGTAAACGACCAGCTTTTTGGGAAAGGCATAAATGATGTTGTCATACATACAGCAAGAATATCAAAGATAAGGAAATTTAGCGTTTATATTAACGACCGCTTTATGGAAAACACAAGTGCAGATGGTGTTATAGTGGCAACACCTATCGGGTCGACATCATATTCATATAGTGCAGGTGGCCCTATACTGATACCTTCATTGAAGGCTATGGTTATATCTTATATTGCACCATTTGGTTCAAGGCTCAGACCCATTGTGTGCCCTGATGATAGCAAGATAACAATAAAAATTATTGGCAGGTTCAGCTCTCTGGTAATAATAGATGGCCAGAGGGAAGCCGTTGTGAACGGGAATGATCGTATAGATATCAGGGTTTCAGATGAAAGACTGACATTTATAGAGCTAAAAAATTCATTCTATGACAGGTTAAGGGAGAAACTGATTAAAGATGTGGTCAATTAGAGAAAGAACGTTGAAGATGATTATGGAAGCATCCCGGGATGCACTTCCGAACGAATTTGGAGCCCTTCTAAGGGCAGAACACCAGATAATATATGAAATAGCACTGGTTCCGGGGTCTATCAATGGCCCTGTACATGTAATATTCAGAACATATACCATGCCACTTGATTTTTCATATGTTGGCTCAGTACATTCGCATCCATCAGGCAATACACATCCATCAGATGCTGACCTGCATATGTTCTCCAACACCGGCCCTGTTCATATAATAGTGGGTTATCCATATAATATGAATAACTTTTCAGCATATACGAGAAATGGAGACCCGTTAAAACTTAATATCATTTAGTATTTATATCTCAATATTCCGCAATAACCACCAAATTGTTTTATTATATCACCGGATTCTGTGTAATCGCTAATAACATGTATATTGATTCCTGTTGCCTCATTGAGAAGTTTCCTGGTTTCAGGGTCTTTGAATTTTGATTCAGATATAAGAATATCCTCGACCATATTCATTCTGGAATACTTAACAAGTTCATCATATCCATATATGCTTAACCCTGTTTTATTTAAATTAATGAGAAAATTCTCTATAAGCTTTTCATCTGCAGCCAGCCTGGCACCTTTTAAAATATCGCCTGATTTTTTATCAGCCATAAATTCATATATGCCACGTTTTCCATTATCCGTTTCCGGAAAATCGTGAAGTGCTATTCCATTGAAAAACGGGTCATCCATTATTTTTTTGTATAACTTTGTGTGTTCAAATCCCGGGCCAAGTATGATTATTGACGCAGGATTTTTTATATTTTTTATAGATGCAATTATTTCTTTATAGTATCCAGGATCTTCACCATTTGAACCATAATCCTTACCTGATTTTTTAGAAGATATATCTGCTATTTCCTGGATGCCATATGATTTCATCAACGCTATGATGCATGATTCATCATCCAGTGAAACAAACACTATACTGTTTTTATAATAATTCTCTACAGCTTCATTGAGGAATCCCCTTTCTCCAGAATCCAGGGTCTTTATAATAGTTATTTCATCATCTACGCCTATCATTACGGATTGATGGCTGCCGGAATTTTCACCTTCCAGTATTTCACCGAGAATTTTGAGATTATCCGTATAGGGAAGAAAATCTATTTTTTCAACGTTTAACGTTATATTTATTTTCTTCCTTTCTGTGGCTTTTGATCTATTTAAATCGGCATTCTGTTCCTGGCGCCTGAAAACCGATGTAATAATCTGATCGCCCCTGTCAAGTATATTCTTTAAATACCATAAATCATCTATAGTATTTATCATAAGAACCAATTTTGATTCTTTAGGGTTATCTTCTATTATTTTCAATAACACCTAATTTCATATTTGATTAAAAAATTTAACCTTTTATTATATTGTTGAGCTGTGACAATATTCTGGAATAATGGGAACCTTCCCAGTAATATTTTCCGCATCCAGGACAAAATTTAACAGTGTCATATCTGGATTTTACAAGATCATAGCCGGGCCCCATTGTTTCAGTTTTAACAGTCTGAAGTATAGTATTGCATTCTGGGCATCTTGAGAAAAACAATTCACGATCAGGTGGAAACATAGTTACTACCTGCTTTAATTGCTCCTTAAAATCAGGGCTGTCAAGGAATATGGAATTGCTATACCTTTTATAAAACTCGTAATCCCTTGTGAGCAGTATAAGGTTTTCCTCCTTGCATTTTTTAAGTATATCATTATCGGAATGGCACTGCGGATAACCTGTATCATATCCCATTATCCTCATCCATTTGCATGTCCTGCCAAGCATATGGTCAGCCATAAATTTATTCATCTCTCCACCGTGGCGATATATCATTTTTTATCCCTGCAAGGTCAAGCACCCTTGCCACTACAAAATTCAAAAGGTCTTCCACGCTTGATGGCTTATTGTAGTATCCGGGAACAGCCGGTGCTACTATCACATTATTCATTGACAGTTTCAGCATGTTCTCAAGCATTATCGTGCTGAATGGCATTTCTCTTGGCACCACTATAAATCTACGTCTTTCTTTCATAGCTACTGTAGCCACTCTCGTTATAAGTGTATCTGATATGCCTGCTGAAATTTTAGCCAGGGTAGATGAAGAACAGGGGATCACTACAAATGTATCAAAGAGAAAGCTCCCTGAGCTAATTCTAGCAGCTATATCTGAATCGTGATAATAATAATCTGCAAGGCTTTTAATATAATCTATAGAATAGTCTGATTCAAGTTTCATAACCTTCTTTGCACTTTCTGACATTACCAGGTGAATTTCCATATCTTTTATGTTTTCAAGAAATTTTACTCCCAGGGCAGTTCCGGATGCTCCAGTTATTCCCACCACAATCTTTTTCATAGCTTATAAATATGGTTTAGTTGGATATTACTTTTTCCTGTTAAACACATAATACAGAGCTATCATGCCTGCAATTATTGCAACAAATATTCCAACATACAGATATTGAGTAGATAAGGGCTTAACTACTGGTTTAGAGAATGAAAATCCTGGATAAGCACCTGCATTTAATGCCTCGATGTCTGTATATCCCTTAACCTGCGAAGACATGTTTTTCGTTTCATTGAAAGCCAGGGTCATATTTTTTAATGTAGGTGTTCCTATGCCTGATAATGCATTTATAAACTGAAGCCCGTAGGGATTCATCCCTGTATAGCTTAGATCATAAACTATTAAACACTGGGTTGATGTATTGAAACTGTATTTCACATAGTGCGTGTTGTCTATTACAGATGAAAAGAAAGCCGTCCAGTTTGAATCTGATATAGATTCATTTGTACCATTATAATTATAACTGATTGACGGCAGAGATGTGGGGGCAGCTGGCAATGTTACAGGGGATGCTGAGGAGGCAAATGGAGCCATAACCATAACAAGTGAAATTATAACTATGATAGCTGGAAGATACTTTTTCATTTATCCTGTATATTAATTTAGGTTTAAAATCTTTTTCTTTAGCATGCAGTTAAATTTTAATTTTTTATGAAAATAATGTCATTAAGTTTTTAAACGAGGATTAATTTCAAGAAGTATATGGAATATCCTATAAAGAAATTACTTACAGTCACATTAATTTTTATACTCGTTATTTCATCACTTGCAATTCTGGATACAGCCCAGAATCCTGTAATTAGTCCTGTAAACAATTCTGATAATAAAAATTCCACATCTCAAACTATAATGGCTTACGTACCTACTGGCCTCAAATCATACGTAGGAAACCAGCTAAATTCAACAGGCATTCCATACAGTTATTATGGGAATCTCCTGAATGTCAACGATTCAACGCAGAAGGGCACAATATCCTATGTTTTCAGTGAGCTTAACCGCACACTAGGTATAACATATTTTACATTCAATAATTCTAATGATTTCATTCCGTATATTCAAAATCCATCCTATCAGGCCAGGCCATATTTACCATCAAATATCTACAATGCATATGATATAAATTATACACATAATGAGGGTTATTATGGAAATAATACTACAATAGTTATTGTTGACGCCTACGGAGACCCGACACTTAACTATGATGTTAGTGTTTTCGACAATAAAACCGGGTTGCCTCCAATAAATCTTACAGTAACAACCCCTGAAGGCGCAATAACATCTACAAATTCCCAGTGGGCTTCTGAAACAGCTATTGATGTAGAGTGGGCACATGCTATAGCACCTGGTGCCAAAATA
>JAKBQO010000085.1 GCA_021835185.1 Thermoplasmata archaeon | reverse complement strand
TCTTCTTGAATCTTATGAAAGACATAATGTGTAATTACACATTATGATTTAACCTTTACTGTTCCGTAAAATAAAGGAGAATGTGGTATCATAATGCCTAATGATTAGGGAATTTAGGAAATTTTTATGATTACATAATCCACATGTTTCCCTCTATTACTTAAATATAAATTTCCATAGTTTTAGAGCCATGGTGAAATCATGGATTCACTCATGATACTTTTTCAGGTGAGACACGGCCAAAGGAATCACCCTTGTGATATCTATCATTTATCCTCTTAATTATGAATCTTATGAATTCTTCCTTAGTTTTAAAACTTGCAATAGAAGCAGTTTTTCCAAGCTTATTTTCCCTTATTATTGACTTCAATTGTTCCATATTTTTCTTTTTAAGTGCATTAAACAGCTCACCTTCTGTATCGTAATCCGATAATCCAGTTGCTTTTTCCAACCTTTTCTCTGGCTTAATTTTTATCTCTATTTTGAAATTTTCAACAAGTTCCGGATTTCTCTCTATTTTATCTGCGATATATTTCAGTATATCTGACAATGCAGCAGCTGTTGACTTATTCGACATATTTTAACACCTCTTCAACAAGATGGTTATATCTGTCATAAAGTTCATAACCATATTTCTGGGGAAGAGTTTTAACACCAGCCTGATATTCTGCAGCTTCAGAAATTTTTACACTAAGGGGAATATAGGTATCAAAAATTCTCGGATAATCTCCTTTTCTTTCCTTGTATTTTAGTGACTCCACGATTGAATTATGCAGCCTGTTATTGGACCTGAACATAGAAATGACAATACCTAAGGGCCTTATGTTTATCCCTGCGTCATTTTTAAAAGCATTTATCCTTGTCAGAATTTGAGGTATACCATATGTGGACAATATATCTGGAATAGTGGGTATGAGATAATAATCCGATATAAATATCCCGGACAATGTGATTAAACCCAGATTTGGCGGGCAGTCGATAATGACATAATCGTAGTTTGTTATAACATTTGCCAGTGATTCTTTGAGGATAGTTATAGGTGTTTTTATAAAATATCCTGAATTGGAGACAAGTGGAAGTTTGTCCTGAATATCTATCAATCTAAGGCTTGATGGGAGCAAATCGAGATTTTTTATCCCAGAGTCAATGTTAGAAACATTTTTTACTATGGAATTATCAATATTGAATAATTTAGTGTTGTAAACCTTATCGCTGAAAAGCTGAAATACAGTATTGCCTTTTTTATCCTGCTCCAGCCACCTGTTCTCATCCATCAGTGAAACTGTTGCATTCGTCTGTGGGTCGAGGTCAATAATTAATACCTTCTTGTTGTAATTGGCTGCCAGAAATTCCGATAATGCTATGGTCGTCTGAGTTTTTCCAACTCCACCCTTTAAATTAATAATACTGATTACATGAGTCATTTAATGTAAAACATTCATTTGTATTTAAATAATTGCACAATTAAATAGTGTCAGTGAATGCCATTCTGGTATTCATATTTCATGTCCCGGAACCTGGCATTATAAGCTGTTTGTTTTTCATTTCACTGCCATGCCTAAAAGATTGCTTTTTGAAACAGTAAATTTATAAGCTAAAAACTGTTTTAATTTATATGCAGGGTCTGAAAAATAAAAACGTGATAGTATGCGCCGGCAGTACTGGAATAGGTAAAGGTGTTATCTCGACGCTTGCCAGATATGGTGTTAACATTACTACTTTCTCCAGAAGCAAAGAAAAAATAGATATGCTCAGAGCTGAAATCAGGGAAGAAACGGGCGTTACGATAAATGCCCTACCTGCTGACCTTTCCAGAAAGGATGACCTTATAAGGGTGGTGGAATCTGCCCATACACAGTACGGAAAAATAGATTTCCTTGTCATGAATTATGGAGACCCGAGAGTTGACCCCTTTATGGAACTCACAGAATCTGACTGGGATTATAATATTGACATGATGCTCAAGTCCACAATAAGGATGATTGACATGTGTATGGTAGATATGGTAGCGTCTAATTTTGGCAGAATAATATTTATAACTTCAATGACTACAAAGAATCCTCTTCAGAACTTCGCAATTTCAAATACACTGCGATCTGGCATTGTTGCACTGGGCAAGACCCTCTCTATTGAATTGGGTAAATATAATATAAATGTGAATTCCATATCTCAAGGATATTTCTATACACAGCGCCTGAAAAATATACTGGAAAAAACTTCCAGCTCTACAGGAAAGGCAATTGAAGATGTGGAATCACAACTAAAAAAGGAAATACCATTAGGTAGATTCGGAAAACCTGAAGAGATCGGAAACCTGGTTGCATTTCTATGTTCTGAGCTCTCTTCATACATTACCGGAGCAAACATACCCATAGATGGCGGGACAATAAAATCTATTTGATATTTCTGGTAAAATTTATATCCGCATATTATTTATCATATCATGGCAGAGATTAGCAAATACAGCTGGGATAAGGTAAAAAAAGAAAAGTTGTCAGAGACATTTTACAGGCCACTGGTATACGGCGAGAAGGTAATGGTCGCCCAGTTAGACATACGGAAGGGCAGTGTGGTACCAGAGCATATGCATGAAAATGAGCAGATTACGTGGATAATGAAGGGAAAACTTCACTTTAAAATAGACGGAAAGGAAATGGACGTTGGCCAGGGAGAAATAGTGATAATACCTCCAAATATAAAACATGAAGCTATAGCACTTGAAGATACCCTGGACGTTGACGTATTCAGTCCAGTTAGATCGGACTGGATCAATGGAACTGATTCCTATCTGCGGAAATAAATTTTGATAATAATATTTTTAATAATTATTACAAATTTTTAATATTAACGCCAAAATTTTTCTTAATTGTTCAGGAAATAATTAGCATGTATCTCGTTAAACATAATGATTACGAATTTCATATTAAAAATACAATATTCGTATATTTTAAATAGGATGAAATAATTACGTTACAATGGCATCTTAGTTTGAAAATAAACTTTAGATGTTAAAAATAATAATATAAAATACAAATATTTATTAATAGCAGATTATTGATAGCTATTTGTAAAGTATAATAAAAGGTGAAAAAAAATGGAAACAAAGTGTAAAATATGCGGAGAGAAAATAAGCCTGCCTGAGGATTCAATGGCCGGTGAACTTGTAGAATGCGGATCCTGCGGCATGAGTTATGAAATTGCTTCAATCAATGCCGATGTAGTGAGTATAAAACCCGCCGAAAATGTGGGGGAAGACTGGGGAGAATAAAGTGCTCAAAGTTGGAATTGTGGGGGCATCGGGATACGTTGGCGGAGAACTTATGAGACTCCTTGTCAGGCATCCGGAAATTGAGATTTCCTCAGTGTCTTCAACCAGGCACAGAGGTGAAAAAGTTTCAAGGATCCACCCCGATCTTTACGGGCTAACGGATCTGAAATTTGAGGATATATCGCCGGTGGACATGGCAGGCAAGGTGGATTTAATATTCCTTGCACTCCCGCACGGGACATCCATCAAATACGTCCCCGAACTTGTTGAAACGGGAGTTAAAATTATAGATATGAGTGCAGATTTCAGGCTTAAAAACCCTGAACTGTATAAGCCATGGTATGGATATGAACATGGTTATCCAGACCTGATAAAAAAATTTGTATACGGAATGCCTGAACTTCATAGGGATCAGATTAAAAATGCCAGGTACATAGCAACTCCAGGATGCATAGCATCGTCATCCATCTATAGCATTGCCCCGTTCCTATCCCTGGATCTGTCCAGTGACATTATCAATGTGGATGCAAAGGTGGGATCCTCGGGTTCCGGGTCAGGACTGGATGAATCAAAGGTGTTTTCAGAGAGATTCGATTCCATCAGGGCGTATAAACCAGTGAACCACAGACATACCCCTGAAATAGAGCAGGAACTGGAATATGCCTCGGGGAAGAAGGTAAAAATTGCCCTTTCTGCTCATTCTGTCAATATGGTGAGGGGCATACTAACCACCTCTAGCATCTACGGAGAGGAGGAGGAGATCTCATTATGGGCTCTGCTCAGGAAATTCTATGGAAATGAGAAATTTATCAGGCTTATAATGGACAGGAAAAGCAATTATAAGTATCCTGATCCAAAAACAGTCATAGGGTCAAACTTTGCTGATATAGGATTTGCCATTGATAAATACATAAAAAGGATAGTATCGTTCGGGGCTATTGACAATCTAATAAAAGGCGCTGCGGGCAATGCAGTACAATCAATGAACATTATGAACGGATTTAATGAATACGAAGCCCTGATGATGCCATCACTATTTCCGGTGTGATATTATGAAAGTATTAAAAATAGGTGGGAGCATACTTGAAAAGTTTCTCGAGGACGATAATCTTCATTCCGTCATAGAACAATTTGACGGGGAGCTTTCAATAGTTCACGGAGGAGGGAACTATCTGGATAACCATGCTGAAAATTTTAATTATACCAAAAAATTTGTAACGTCACCAGAGGGTATAAGAAGCAGGTATACTGACAGAAACACCCTTGAAATATTTACAATGGTTATGAATCTCATTAACCAGAAATTGGTTTTAAACTTAAAGGAACATGGCATCAAGGCTATCACGGTAAATGGAATAATCAGTGCAAAGAGAAAAGAAAAGTTGGTAATAATGAATGAGAAAAACAGGAAAATGATAATAGATGGTGGATATACCGGTAAGGTAGAAGGCGTAGATCCTATTCCCATAAAGGCAGTCATAGATGCAGGGTATATACCGGTAATATCCCCTATTGCTTATGGGAATGGGAGTTATCTGAACGTCGATGCAGACAGGGCCGCTGCATATGTTGCAGGGGCTTTAAAGGCCGATTCCCTGGTGTTCCTAACTAACGTCAACGGACTTTACTATCAGAATAATATCATAGAAAAAGCAGATACAACATATATCAGGAGTATTTTGAAAGATATAGGAACTGGTATGGATAAAAAACTCATGGCATCAATTGAAGCACTTGAAATGGGTGTAAAACAGGTAATTATTTCAAACCCATTTTATGACATCTATAGCGGCACGGTGATATGTAATGAATTATGAAAATGAACATATAGCTAATACTTACCAGAGGCTTCCAATAAACGTGCTCAACGGAAATGGTGCAATACTCCATGACATCAACGGGAAAAGATATATTGACATGATGGGTGGCTACGGGGTGGCCATACTGGGATATGGAAACAATAAAATTAAAGAAGCAGTATGCAGGCAATTCGATACAATACCAGTAGCCCATGCGTCTGAATACACAGCATCCAGGGAGGAATTTGTGAAAAACCTTACAGGGATTGTCCCGGCGGGCCTGGACAAATTTTACCTTGGAAATACTGGTGCAGAGGCCATAGAGGCTGCTATAAAAACAGTAATTAAATCATCAAAAAAACATAAAATTATAGCCATGACCAATTCTTACCACGGAAAGACCGCTGGGGCACTTTCAATCACATATTCTGAGAAATACAGGCAATCTTTTGGTGATATTCTCATGAAGAATGTTGAATTTATAAGGTACAATAATATGGAAGACCTTGAGAAAATAGAAAGGGATGATGAGATATCTGCAGTATTTTTCGAACCAGTTCAGGGGGAAGGAGGCATAAACATACCTGACAGGGATTATGTAAAAGAGCTGAGGCAAATTACCGAGAATAACGGTATAATACTAGTTGCTGATGAAATACAGTCAGGACTTGGCAGGACAGGAAAAATGTGGGCACACGAACATTTCGGGATCAAGCCCGATATTATCACAATAGGGAAGGGCATCGGTGGTGGTCTTCCACTCTCTATAGCTGCGGGCAAACCTGAATTTATGGACAACCTTGCAAAGGGGGAACAGTCTTCCACAACCGGAGGAAATCCCCTTTCCATGGCGGCCGGAAGTGCAGTCATAGAACAGTTATCCCAATCGCTGATAGATGATGTTGCCAGAAAAGGTGAACTATTCAGGAAGACACTGAGTGAATCCCTGGACGATTCAAAGATTGTGAAAGAAATAAGAGGGCTGGGGCTTATGGATGCCATAGAACTGAAAGTTAAATTCCTTCCAATTCTCATGGATATAATAAATAGGGGAGTACTGCCTCTTTATTCTGGAATTAATATATTGAGAATGTTGCCGCCATATGTTATTACAGATTCCGAGATCCAAGAAGCTGCGAATATTATGTCCCAAGGTATAAAATCTCACAGCAAAAAGGTGGTTGGGTCAACTACCCCTCCCTGACGGAAGGGCTTGAAAGACATGGTGATAAACATGAAAGAAAGGCAGAAGTTAGATTGGAGAAATACATACACACCTACGGATGCTCCACAAGTCCGTGGCAACTGTGATCATGCATTAAACAGAGAGGAAACTCTCAGTGTGCATGGTTTAAAAACCCCTTCTAACAACCCCAATGTGGACCTACAGTCATGCATGGCTGGACAGGACCTGAGGGTTCCCGTCATAAACATGCGCAACGAACCTTTAATGCCAACAACACCAGGAAAGGCACGAAAATTATTAAAGGAAAAAAAAGCAAAGGTTGCA
>JAKBQO010000084.1 GCA_021835185.1 Thermoplasmata archaeon | reverse complement strand
TGCCCTCTGTTCATCTGTTGTCCCGTATATTTTCATGTGGCGTTGAGCTAACAATGCGTAATCCGAAACTGGATTTGTATAATTATATCCTGACAGCAGGGGCTTATAAGGTGTGTTGGTAATGTCAGAATAAAGGTTTTCAATGGAATCCACTGTCTGTTTCTTTTTCCTTACTGCTGAACCTTTGCCCCCAAACAGGAGCAGAATATTTTCAGCCATCCCTGAATTTATAATGTGTTCAGCCCTCCAGAATGCGGAAAGCACTGACGGCCCACCATACTCCATGGAATCTATGTATTTTGGCTTAATTCCAAGATAATTGCATATCTGGTCCGGAAAAAAATGCATGTATACGTTCCCATCAAAGACACCTGGGAGAAATGTTGTCATAAAGCCATCAATATCTTTTCTCTCCAATCCAGCCATGGAAAGTGATTTATTTAGCGCCTCATTCATTATTTCATATGCTGTCCCATCATAATTTTTGTATATAGCTTCTGAAAAACCCCTTATCATTGATAAACCACCTCTACAGAATGTATTCCTGACCGTTTAATCTTTCCAGATGCGTTCAATGGCATGTCCCTTACAAAGATTATCCGTGCAGGCACCTTATATCTTGCCAGTTCTTTTTTACATACGCCGTAAATATTTTTCTTCATTTCTTCGTAGTTATCTGGGATTGTAGACAATTTAACATACGCAACAGGGACTTCACCTTTATATTCATCATTTTCTCCAACAACTACAACATCTTCAACTTGATCACAGGTTCTTATTGCATTTTCAACCTCAGCAGGAACTACCTTATACCCGGATACATCTATAAGGTCTTTCTTCCGGTCAATTATATAGATATATCCATTGCTATCAATATAGCATATGTCACCTGTTTTCAGCCCGTATTTCCCGGATGCCTTTTCCGTGTCTTCCGGATTCTTATAGTACCTTCTTATAACCTGTGGCCCTGAAACTACCAGTTCACCACCCCTTGCCCTGACTATGCGTGTATAGTTTGCCGGTTTGCCAGCTGTAACTATGCCATTATATAATGGGATATTGTCTGTATATGGGTATTCCCATAGTGCTACTGGAGAAGTGCTCTCAGTTAATCCATATGCCATATATATCCACTTACCTGACATTTCTTTCCATTCTATTTCAGTTTTATAGGGCATGGGCATTCCGCCTGCCGACCATAGCCTCATGGATGAGAGCCTGGTTTTTATTTTATCAACCTTTGACCATGAATTGATCATAGCCCGGTAGGCTGTAGCAACAAACATGGTAATTGTTGTCTTTTCTGATTCTACAGTTTCCAGTGCGTTTTCCGGATTAAACCTGTATGTCAATGCCATGGATGAATGGGCCAGCATTGTCAACGATATACCAAAAATTAACCCTGTTATGTGGAAGAAGGGGGCAATACACAGGTTTTTGTCATGTGGTTGTACGGAATACCATTCACGGTATATATATGAAGCTGCGTATATATTGCTATGGGTTATCTCTGCAGCCTTCTGCCTGCCTGATGTGCCGGAGGTAAATACAAGCATGGCTATACTGCCAGGTTCTGGATTATATGCCTTGAATTCTTTCTTTATTCTGAGGTTTAATTCTTCTTTCATTATTCCGGAAATGTATTTTTCTGCCATATTATCCGGCAATTTTCCGAAAGTAGTGGGGTCTGTATATAAAACATGGACGCTGTGTATTTCCATCAGGCTGGAGAATTTCTCCCTGAATTCATTGCTGATTACCACCACCCTGGCGTCTATGAACTTAATTTTCCCTGCAATTTCATTCTCAGAATCCAGGGGGCTAAGTGGCACAAAAATGCAGGAATTTTTCCATGCTGCATACTGCACTATGGGAAACTGAGGTATATTCTCTGCTATTATTGCTACAATGTCACCTGGATCACAATACATAGAAAACTGTGCAGCAACGGCATTTGAATATCCTTCAAATTCTCCATAGGTCATAGTATTCTTAAAGTATATGATAAATGGATCGCTTTTTTCTGAATTTTCAAGTACCTCGACCATTGTTTTCACAGTGACATACCTCCGCCTACTTCAAGTAAAATTCCGTTGACATAATTGCTATCCTCTTTCATTAGGAATGAAACAGCGTTCGCAACATCATCCCCGGAGCCCATGCGTTTTAATGGAATTTTTTCAATAAATTTTTCCTTTATTTTTTCAGGCATCTGATCTGTCATCGGTGTTTTTATGAATCCTGGAACAATGGCGTTTGATGTTATATTATACCTGCCAAGTTCCCTTGCAAGCGTTTTAGTAAACCCGATAACCCCTGCCTTCGCAGATGAGTAATTGGCCTGCCCTACATTTCCATTCCAGCTTGCAGAAGAAATATTTACTATCCTTCCACGTTGATTTTCAATCATTGAATCAACAAATTGCTTTGTGACATTGAACATGCTGTAAAGATCGGTCTTTATTACAGCGTCCCACTGATCAAATGACATATTTTTGAATAGAACATCCCTGTTTATGCCTGCATTATTTACTATGCCATATACTTCCTTTTTATCTATTGTTGAAAAAGCTTCAACGCAGGCATCATAACCAGACACATCACATTTTATCCCTTCGACGTTTCCATACCTGGAATCCAGCGACTTAGCCGAATCAAGTACGGCATTATCATAATCTACCATAATAATTCCGTATTTTTCTGATGCCATTTTTTCTGCTATTGATCGACCTATTCCCCTGTTAGACCCTGTTATTACAATTTTGCCTGACATAAATTATCATTCTCCAAGATTAAATAACAGGAATGCCGGCTATTTACATACATTATGGGGCTGAACCCATTGAATAGGAAATAGGCTCGAATTCCTGCTATCTATGAAAGTATAATATATACAGATATTAATTTTAGCGTTTACATGTATTTAAATTGGGAATTCAATTGTTATATATGGCAATACTTACTATTATTTCTGCACAGGGTGAAAGGAAATATAATGGCAAAATATTTTTATAAGCAGGTTATAATCAGAAATGAACAGGGTTATTCTTAATGTGGATACTGGAATCGATGACGCTTTTGCTATGATTTTGTTGAAGCAGTACAATATAACTCCAGAATTCATTGTCGCTTCCTCAGGAAATTCATTGCTTGAGAATACTTACAGGAATACAGCTGGTGTGGCAAAGTTGCTTGATTTCGATTGTCCTGTATACCATGGGTCTGCCAGGCCGCTTATCAAACCCCATTATTATGAAAATTTTCATGGAGATAATGGGCTTGGATCATACAAATTTAATGATACGGTTCTGGAAAAAGACCACCATAATGGAATAATTAAAATGTATGAAGCATTAAAACGGGAAAAACATACAATAATCTGTACATCTCCTTTAACTTCCCTGGGAATCCTCATGAGGCTGGATAATAGTATAAAAGAGAACATAGAACAGATAATTATTATGGGAGGGGCATTCGGCATTACCCCCTGTGGAAAGGGAAACATGGGAAATGCTGAATTTAATATATTTTATGACCCTGAAGCGGCTAAGATAGTCATGGAAGAGGATATCAATGAAACTATTGTTCCACTGGACGTTACAATGAACAGGGAACTGGCAATAAAAAGTATACCGCCGAATAGTTCTGGCAGCCCATTAGAAGATTTTATCCATAAAACCACAAAATTTATGATAGAAGAGCATGGCAGTTTTGAAATGCATGATCCCATAGCAGTATTTTCCTTCATAGAACCTGATGCCTTTGAGTTTGTGGATGGGGAAATTACAGTGAAACCTGACGGGGCTACAGGATTTATAGAAAAGCGTGGAGGAAAGAAGAGAGTGGCTACCGGTATAAATTCAGAAGCCTACCGCAAAGGGCTTGTGGACAGGATATATGGCAATTTGGCGTAGACAGGAACAATGGATCGGTACCAGCTAAATAATTGCTTTTTTGCATA
The DNA here is from genome assembly GCA_021835185.1 of Thermoplasmata archaeon. The sequence continues at coordinate 2,642 of JAKBQO010000084.1, read as the reverse complement.
TGACTACTGCCTAAATAATTATCTGGAATTATAATGATGTATAGAATTTAAATGCTTTTCAAAAAAACTTTATTTATTATTCAAATAAAGCATAATGAAATCATATGATTTTTATATTTCGGCCCCTCTGTTTAATGAAATGGAATTGAAATTTAACAGGGAACTGGCAGCATTTCTGGAAAAACACGGATTTACAACCTATCTGCCACAGAGGGATGGTGGGGAGGACGAAATGCTTTTAAAAGACCCTGATTTATGGCCTGAGACGAGCAAAAGGGTATTTAACAGAGATGTTGATGCCCTTAAATCCTCATCAGCACTTATTATGGTGATGGATGGCAGGGTGCCGGATGAAGGTGCCTGCGTTGAACTTGGAATGGCTTATGCCTTTGGCAAAATATGCATCGGATTCCAGACCGACAACAGGAGATTTGCATCAGGGCAGAATAACCTGATGCTGGATTATTGCATGTCATATGATATAGTGCATGACTGGAATGGCCTGGAGGTGCTTTTAGGAAAATTAAAGGAAAAAATTAATAGATAATATCCCCGGTCAAGAATTTAAATACTATTTAACCATTTATGGATATGAATAAGACCTACCTGTCCCGGAGAACCATCAGCTCAAACCTATATCTTAGCTTTAGTAGAGATGAATGGGCAAAGAGAAGGGGGAATCTTAATATTACTCTGTCAGAAAGTGATATTAAAGGGATACTTGCATTAAATGATAAAATCACTGCATCTGAAATACAGGACTTTTATTTTCCTATTACAAGGCTATTGCAGCTCTCAATAAATAATAACATTAACCTTTACAGGGAGAGAAACGATTTTATGGGCATTAAGCCCCGGAAAATGCCATTTATCATTGGGGTGACAGGGAGTGTTGCTGTTGGAAAAAGTACTACTTCGAGGCTTTTGAAAACCCTATTAGAGAGAATAAATCCAGATTTGAGAATTTATATAGTATCAACAGATAATTTCCTTAAAAGCAATGCCAGGCTCATGGAAGAGAATATTATGGAAAGAAAGGGCTTCCCTGAAAGTTATGAAACCCAGGACCTTATAAATTTTCTTGTTGACATAAAATCCGGTGTAGCCCGCACACAGATACCGGTATATTCACACCTGAAATATGACATACTTCCGGAAAAGCAGGACATTGTTGACCCGGATATACTGATACTGGAAGGGCTGAATATATTGCAGGTAAAAAATCCGGGAAGGAAGGATGAGATTTATGTTTCCGATTTCCTTGATTTTTCAATATTTATAGATGCAAAGGTGGAATATATTAAGGAATGGTTTGTTGAACGGTTTTTCCTGCTAATGGAAACTGCATTTAAAGACAAAGACTCCTATTTCAGGAAGTATTCAGAGCTTACGAAGGAAGAAGCCAGGGAATTATCATCAAAGATATGGGATAACATAAATGGCAAAAATTATTCAGAAAATATTGTTAAAACAAGATACCGTGCAGAATTGATAATCGAGAAAGGAAAAACACATAATATAGAGAAAGTTATGATGAAGAAACTATAAAGCCTGTTACTCTGGAAGAGTACTGGCAAATAACATTTATTTTTTCATATTTTAACCATCCACTATTGTAACCTGTTCTCCAGAAACTAAACTATTTTATATACGTTCAGATGAGTTATACACCAATAATGGTTAGTTTGTGCATCCTAATGTTGGCCGATATACGTACAGCAAAAATACTGATGAAATTATCCCTGTGTTCTTTATAAGGGAATTTATCCTTCAAAGCCAGAAGGTAAGCGGGCATTAGAGCATATGCAAATAGATTAATTTATATATATAATATTTTTACCCCTATTATGGTAGTTAAGAGTTTTGATAACGATGTAGTGGAGCACAGGCTTGAAGTTGTGGGTGTAAATCCAATTCCAAACCATGCAAGAACAATGTCGTCCCGTAAGATTATGATATTCTGGGCAATGGCAAGTGCATCTGCACTAACGCCCATAGTAGGGTTGGAACTATATAATATGGGCCTTCCATTTGCGACTATAGCTATAATTGTTGCCCTATTAATTGGAATTATACCGGCTGGCCTTGTTGCTGAAATGGGAAGGCAGATTCCAGTGCCTTCACTGGTGGTTTCCAGGAAAACATATGGATTTATGACTTCCGGTGCCTATTCCCTGGTATTTACATTCCTTAACCTGGGATTTTTCGGCCTAAACGATACCGTAGGAGCAGCAATTATCAGTGGGCTTACACATTCAAACATTATAATATGGTATATTGTTATGGGTGTAATTCAGGTTGTACTGGTTTTATTCGGTGCAAAATGGCTGGAATATTTTTTCAGGTACAGCGCACCTGTGCTTATAGTGAGTTATATTATACTTGCATATTTCCTTCTAACAACATATACTATTAATTTTTCCATGCTAATGCATCCTATAGGCGCATTCACATGGGGTGCTGCACTGAATTTCCTTCTCGGGTTCTCTATCCTTGCATGGTCTTATAAAATTTCAACACAGACCCGGTTCGGGTATCCATATTCGGAGCATGACAGTAGTGGCAAAAAAATGAAATATTTCATATCCAGCCCGGTAGGCATAATGATACCGGTATTGCTAATGGGGCTTATAGGGCTGGTA
>JAKBQO010000083.1 GCA_021835185.1 Thermoplasmata archaeon | reverse complement strand
ATTTCATAGTCAACAGCAGTGACATCCTCCCCAAGCTAACGCATGGGGCTTCCCGCTTATATGTTAAATTTTTTTAATGATATTTCAATAAATTTCTTTTTAATTTCACTAAAAGTGTATCTGACTCCAGTTATATTTTCCATGGAAGTCATTATCTCAGTGGATAAATTGCAAGAACTTATTACTAAGTCTTAAGGTCGTTGCCGGTTACAGCGTGGCCTCTTTAGGGGTATCAGTGCTCCATTTGGACGCATTCCTGTCTACGTGCAACTTGGATACGTCTTTCCCTGTTTACAAACATTTTATGTTATAGAAACGATTATAATCACAAGAATAAATGCAGTAATCATATAGATGATGTAATATGATATGGAACTGTTCATAATTTTGTATGCTACATACCTTGAAAATTTTCTATATCCCTTTGCTATGTCTATCATTACAAGCCAGAAAATATCCACTGTTTCTAACTGGTTTTGGTTAGTATATGATGTTCTCAGTATCCTTTTAAGCATCAACCTTATATTGTTTGAATAGTTAAATGAATTATAATATTCTTCATGCTCAACCCCCCCATTCCATCTTTTTGCAACTCTTACATTAGGTTTTCCGAATACAAAGTATACAAGCAGGCTAAACAGTATTAGAAAAACAAAGATATAAAGCGGTGTTATAAGCCCGAAATCTGCAGGACCGAGCCGTGATTCTATCATTAATCCATTGAACACTAGTACAGCGGGTATTCCGGATATGTATTCTTTCCCTATAATAAGGGACGATATGGCAAAAAGAATGATTAAAATCAAACCTGTAGCCAGAATAGTATAATTTTCCAGATTCTTTCCCACGGATTTATGATGGTTATCGGTAAAGTAAAATACTTTCAGCATGGCAGCAGTTGCAAAGCCTTCACCCATAGCTATAAGTGATCCGGCTATGATGGATGTTATTCCCAGTGGTCCGTATAAATATGCACCCATAAAAAATGATTCAAGTACCATCCAGGTTCCAAGGCCTCCAAGAGAAGGAAATAATCCAGACAGGGAAGAAAGTGCAAAAAATTTGCCTATTTGATTTATTGTGCTCTTTCCACCATTGACTGCACTGAAATATTCCACACCTGTATGCCCAACCGTGATAAACAAACCAGTTTTAGCTATTGAATGGGCCATGGCAAATATTGCTATTGATATAAGAATAAACTCCCTGAAAACACTGTTATCCACGGCCACAAAGAGCCCTATTGTAGCCATTATGGCACCATTGTTCTCTATAGTGCTGAAACCTCCAAGTGATTTCATATTCTCAGATATGTAAGCATATAAAGCCCCAAATAAAACCGATACTACTCCTATTACTATGAATATAATGCCGATATCTACTGACACAACTGAAAGCAATGCAATTTTGACAATCCCATACACGCCCATCAATGTCATGGTTGCGCTGAATATAGCCGAAGAGTTTGCCGGTGCACTGCCATGTGCTATTGGGAGCCATTCGCTTATCATGAAGGGTGTTAAACCCATTTTTGACATGGCACCTATTGCAAATATAAGCAGTACAGTATCGTTTGTAAGCCTTGAAAAATTGAAAGTCCCGGTATAAAAATAGGAAATGACGGCAGCAGTGATTATCAGTATGGTGCTTATTTCAGAGAAAAACATGAAAACATAAGCTTCAATATCATTTTTCCGGTTTACCGCAACCGTTACATATGCAGGTATGGACATTATTTCCCAGCCTGTTATAAACAGGAGGAAATTTGTAGAATAAAGTATAAGCATCATCCCTGCTATGGTAAGAATAAATAAAGGCGCCAGCCATTTACCGTATTTCCTGGAATATGATATTGAATATATGGAAGTAATTATCCATACTATTGCGGCAATGAGATAGAAATACGTTATATAATCATATATCCTGAATGTGAAAATAGAGAATATTGCAGAGGCAATTGCAGTGAGTATATACCCAACTGTTCTGTACTTGATGGAAATCAACGTTGAGAGAAACACCAGAATCAATGGAAGGTAGTAAAGTATCATTTCACACCTCTTGCTTTTATTATTGCCTTTATTACTGAAGCGGGGGTTGGAGGACATCCCGCAACCTCTATATCATACTTTTCCATAGCACTGGTTCCTATTATTCCACCAGAGAGTGCACATGCGCCTATACCTATGACAACTTTTGGTGCCGGCATCGCTTCATATGCTTCTTTAAGAACCTTTTCCATTCCCTTTGTGTATACACCCATTACAACAAGGGCATCTGCGTGCCTGGGTGTGTTGGACATGAAGATTTTGAACCTGTTTGTATCATATTGTGGAGAAAACAGTGTTGTAAATTCCACATTGCAGGCACCACATGTGCCAGAATCTATGGGATACAGATACAGGGACTTTTTAAACATGTTCGGAAGTTCAGTGTTAACCGTGAATATGTTCTGTTTTCCGGTTGCAGTGAGGTCACACTCTCTGCAAAAAATGCATTTGTTCATAATCCATTTGCCATTTTCCAGTGCGTTTGTAGGACATTCATAATTACTTGTGCCCTGGAGAAATGATGGCTGTTCTACTGCATAATCCTCAAGCCCCTGGGTTTTTATTCTGTTTTTAACACCATTGATGAACCAGTTCATATAAAATTCACCTCCAGTTCAGAAATCCATATTCCAAAACTTTCCCATACAAAGAAGAAATCAGTGAATATATTGTTGTTTTTTAGTGCCTGCCTGAATAGCCTTAAATTCAGATATGTTGGCGACACAGTCTGTATATCCCTTAATTTTCCATTTTCTATATTTACATAATAAAAAATATCACCTGCAGGAGATTCTATGCGGGCCGTTCCCTCCCCAGAACCTGACACTTCCTTTTTCTTTCCAGTTTCTGCATTTTTTATATTATATGAATCTATTATATTTATTGATTCAAATATTTCCTCTGCCCTCACAAAAAAACGTGAAAATGAGTCTCCTCCAGTTTCAGTTATGGGTATGAAGTGCCCGTAATCCAGTGATTTAGAATCCTTTCTCGCATCAAATTTGAATCCTGCTGCCCTTGCCGCAGGGCCTGTTGACTGTTCATTTTTAACGATTCCATTTTCCTGAATCCTGTCGAGAAATATCTTTGAGGAAAGTAATCCATCGTAGATATTCCTGAATTTCTTTTCAACAGTATTCAATTTTATGGTGGAAAAATCCCCGTTTATTGATCCTATCCCATTGGCTGAGAAATAATATCTGTGGCTGAATGCCCTGGATATTATACGGGCTACTTCCTCCCTAAGATAAAGAAGCTGTTTTTCTGGAACTGCAAATCCAGCGGATTCACATAGCCCCTTTATTACATCTATATTTGACCTTATCCTTTCCAGTTCTAACTCCACTATCCTCATTTCGTTTAGTTCTGAATTTTCTATGTTTAAGGCATCCTCCACCGCCAGAATATATGCTATGCTATTAGATGCTCCGTGGAATCCATTTATCCTTTCCACCTTTAACAATGCACTGGCAACGTCATCACCAAGAATCTTGATATCACGTTGTTTATATTCCGGATTTACCACCACATCTCTTATGCTTTCTCCAGGTGTAAGTAATCTAAAGTTTACTGATTCCCTGAGCCCACCCGCTGAGGGGCCATAATTGAAATATATCTCCCCTGAATTTTTTATCTCATATTCATCTGGGATTTCAGTAATTTTAGTTATTGAGGAAGCATATATGTCGTATTTTTGGCTTCTGCCAATATAGCGTCCTGACTTTTCTCCGAAATTATAATATTGCATGATACATCACCAGAAATACCACTCCTATAAATATGGATAATATCGCGGCTATGAGTGGCAAGGCCGTATTGATTCCCGACTGGCTATACTCGGATTTTCCCCTGAAAATCATTTTCGATACATTGAAATTAATAGAAACAAATGCAAGGAATAGTGACAGTACGATGATTATAAACTGGGCATAGAAATGAATTGAAAGTACTGAATATAGTATAAGAAATTCACCGAAGAATGTTCCAAATGGAGGTGTTCCAGTGACCGCGAAGGAAGAAAGAAGCATGGAGGCAGCACTTGCCCTGTTTCTAATAAGCCCTGAAACTCCGTCTATGGATTTTGTGCCAGACATGTGATAAATGTTTCCGGAGGAATAAAACGCACCGGCTTTTCCAAAGCTGTGGGCAAGCAAGAGCAGGAGAGCTCCTATAATCCCTGTTACTGTGAAAGTGCTCAATCCTATCAATGCTATATTCATATTCTCCATTGTGGAATAGGCAAACATTCTCTTGTAATTTTTTTGATACCCAAGGAATATGGCGGCAAAAAGTACTGATATGGTGCCTGCCCAGACAAAGAGTTCTCTCATGGGAAATATCTCATAAATCCGGTATAAAACATAAAGTGCAACAGGAAGAAGGACACCAGAAAACATTGCACTTACTGGTGCTGGAGCCTCACTATGTGCATCAGGAAGCCATGTGTGTACAGGAAATACTCCGACCTTAGTTCCAAATCCCACAAGGGCTATGCCCACAGCAAGCCTTACTGCTATTGTATCTCTTGCTCCATATGAAATTATTGTGGTAACAGTAAGTGTACCGAATGAATAATAGATTAATATCACTGAGATAAAAGCGAACGTAACCCCTGCCGAAACAATTATAATATATCTCCATGTAGCTTCCAGTGAAATATCAGATTTTTCTGTGATAAGCAACAGTGCAGAAGATATGGTTGTGGTTTCTATTCCAACCCACATGAAGCCATAATTATTTACCATAAGGGCAAATTCCATCGCAACGTAAAAGAAAGCCATGAGCATATAATACACATTTTCTGAAATTCCCTTGTTTTTTATGTTGTGAATATATTTAATGGAATATATAAGAGACATGAGATACACAGAGCTTACCATTAATATGAAAACGTATGTTACATGGTCCACGAAGAAAAATCCAGATGGGGACATATTGAAGTATAATGGAATGAGCAATGCCATCTCAATTATTGCCCCTATTATGCCTGCGGTCTTTATTCTTTTAAAGAATGCCAGCCCTATTAATGGTATTATCAATATAAGAATCTCGTAAATCATCCTCTCAACTCCTCCACAGGCTTATGCTCTGTTTTCTCAATGCTGATTATGGAAAATATCACAACCAGGACAAGCACATCAAGAAACACACTGCTCTCTATTATAATGGGCACTGGAAGTATGAATGTGCCAAGAAGTATCAACGAATTTTCCTCTTCTATGTATCCCAGTATCTGGGCTATAGTCCTCTTCCTGGATGCTATAATGAAGAGCCCCTGGAAGAAAAGCAGAAGCGGAAAAAGTATAATATCGCTGTCTGGAAATATGCGGGATACAATATGTATAAAAGATATTGAATACACAATGAATATGGATACAACAATAAATGCCAGGTCTACCAGTAGATAATAGGTGGTCGGCAACTTTGATTCATAGAGATAATTTTTGTTTTTCGGTATTTTAGAAGCAAGAAAATATGTTACAAGAACGGTTCTGAGCAAAATAACCAGTGCGCCCAGTATGAAGAATGTATACTGTCTTAAGGCTATCCCAAGAAGGAAGGCAATTAAGGCTATTATAAATGACTGGAGTGCCTGTGTCATTACCATGGACCTAAGATATTTGTTAACCTGAATGTAAAACCCTGTAATTACTATGAGAGCAGCCAGCAGATATATTACTGTAAATATTATCTTCATGCGATCACCTCGCTCATTATCAGGAACAGTATTGAAAATGTAAATGCCACAGCCAGGTAATCGATAACCCTGAACAGCCTCAGTTTAGCCAGTGAAGTATCAATTACAAGTACTATTATTATTAGCAGTATCCATTTGGCAGCCATGGTTACAGCGTTTAAAAAGAAGAGTGGAAATGTATTGAACATGCCCCATGGTATCAGGAACACATTTATCAGTACTGAACCAAGAAGATAGGTTTTTATGTAGGACGACCATTTATTTATTGCCAGTGCTTTCCCACTATATTCGTAATCAATGCCGGAATCTATCATGCCCATTTCCTGGTTACCCTCGCTCTGTGTTGGCATTTTGCCGAATTCATACATGAAAACCATGAAGAATGCAAAGATGGCGAAAATATGCACAAGGCTAAGATTTGAGAGCGGATTGGTTATCAAATAATGGTTAGTTACGTAAGGGTTATTTGTTCCACTTATCAGTGCAACGGCAAAGAATACTGTTATTAACGTTCCTTCAGCGAAGAAATTGAACGACATGAGCCTGGACGCACCCATGGAGGAGAAATTGCTTCCGGAATCCAGCGTTCCGATAATTTTTATGAAGGCGGCAAGTGAAAAAAGTATGGCACCGGCAAAGAAATCTCCGGAGGCCGTGAAAATTATGGGGTCTGTCATGAATACCGGGATGATAAGCGCAATAAGAGAATATATGCCAAAAGCAATATATGGAGAATACAAAAAGATCCTGGAAGAATCTTCAGTAATTATTGTTTCCTTTTTAAGCAGTTTAAATAAATCATAATAGGGCTGGAATATGCTGGGACCTTTTCTTGATTCAACATTTGCCTTAAGCTTTTCAAATATGCCAATAACAAGTGGCGAGAATAGAACAACGAATAGATACTGTGACAGCGTCTCCATGACTAAGGTTAACATTTTAATCACCAAT
>JAKBQO010000082.1 GCA_021835185.1 Thermoplasmata archaeon | reverse complement strand
TCCGATCTTTATAATTCCCTTGATCTTGAGGACTATAAATACGATCTGGAACTTGAGGACAGAATGTTCTTCCAGGGGGATTACAACACACTTTTAAACAGGTTGGCAGGCTCGTCAATCACCTATTAATTTTTTTAAATCTTGAAGTTTTTTTTCAATTTCATTTATTATTCCCCTGGAGTTATTATTGTATTTTATTGTATCAATAAAAACACCGGGATTTTCCTTATACTTTATTTTTTCAATTTCTAGAAACTTGGAATATGACCCTGTCACAATATCCGAATTAAAGGACTCAGATATATAGGACAATATATATGGCTTTACAAGTATTTCACCCATCAGGGTGTCATGCTCTTCTGCGTCCATAGAGATTATATTGTAGCCTGGAAACATATTTTTTATATCATCCAGTGAATTAATCCTTGAAATATCATTAATAAATATAATAGACTTATTCTTTTCATAGGACTCAGGGCCGAAGAGAGGATGGAGGCTTATTATATGCCTTGAGAAGCTTGTCATTTTTGATTTAACAGATGTGAGGTCTATGAACCCCTCGTATTCTGGGAAACGTTTTATAATATTCAATGTGGCTTCCACTGGCAATGCCAGAAATGCAAAATCTGCTTCCTCCAGTTCTGCTTCCATATGGCCGGAATTTTCAATATCAATTCCATGAGCATCAGGAAAAATTTTCATAAGTGTTTTGCCAAGTCGTCCATTTGACCCCATAACTAGTAAGCGCATGTTACCTTATTTCCACTTTATATATATTTCCTTTATTTGTAAGGAATTTTTCTGATATGAGCATGTAATCTTCCCTTATTATTATATCCTGATTTTCCCGTCCGTCAAGGTATATGATGAGGTCAGGAATTTCAATACTTTCTGTTATATGGTGACCCCCCATGCCGAAGATTTCACATATACTGTTATACCTGCATAATATTAATGTTCCAGGATTAAAAATTCTTGAGAGTATAAATATTAAATTATCTATTTCACCCAAATATTCTACGTATTTAATACCATTGATCATTTTAGAATATTTTACCGGACTTATAGGATGTTTCCCTTCAACCTCATAATTTATTGAAAATTCAAAAAGTATGTTCAGCACTGCTTCTTTAAACCGGTCATCAGAAAGTGACTTTAATATTTCTATTTCCCTTTCACGGTTTCTAATTTTCAAATCTTTTGAATTTTTATATTCACCTATTCTCATGGCTATTTGTTTTCTTTTTTCCAGTAAACGAAGAATTTCTTTCGAGTTATCATAAAGTTCATCCCGTAATGTATCCAGGTCATTGATAAATTTTATCACCTATGCTAGAATATGTCTATCATATATAAAAATTTTTCAGCCCTAATAGAGATATATAATAAACTTTAAATTAAACGAATTTATAACAACCTTATTGAAATTAAAGGACCTCGGGGAAAGGAAAATTATAGAAATATTAGAATATGGAGAAACCGGCCTGGAAGAGAAGGATGATTGTGCCCTGATAGAGTCTGGGAACTCGTATATCCTTCTTTCAACAGATTTAATCACAAAGAAAACACATATACCAGATGGTACAAACCCATTCCTGGCAGGGAAATTCTTTGCGGCAATAAATCTAAGCGACGTAGCAGCAATGGCCGGAATTCCTCTGGGATTTCTGGTTTCACTTTCCGTTTCTCCTGACTATGAAATTGAATACCTTCAGGAGTTTTACAGAGGAATAAGACATGAACTTGGAAAATTCCATGCTTCAATCATTGGCGGGGACACAAAGGAAGGCTATGACTTCACAGCCTCAGGCACCATAGTGGGAAAGCAGTCCCCTGATCTTGTAAGGAGAAGGTCTGACATAGCAGAGGGACAGTATCTTCTGGTAACAAACTCTCTCGGTTCTGCTGGTGCCGGATACATATATTATACATACGGGATTGACAGGGAACTTGGGATCAAGAAGATGCTTGATGTGGAACCAAGGGTAAATGAAGCATTAAAAATTAGTGCAGAGGGTGCAAAATTCATGATGGATCTGTCAGATGGAGTTTTTGCATCAATACACCAGGTTTCAAGAGATTTCGGAGTCGGTTTTAAGATTTATGGGGATAAAATACCGATCAGTCAAGACGTTAAAGCCGCAGCAGCTGTTTCAGGCTTTTCCATTGGTGATATAGCATTATCCTTCGGTGGAGATTACGAACTTATGTTTACAGTGGAGAAATCTTCAATTGAAGAGTTCAAACATGCAATGGACAGGGAAAAAATCGAGGTTCATTGCATAGGCGAAACATATAATGGGGATAACGTAATTTATGACAAATCATGGGTTCCAATAAGGAATGTCGGATATGAACATTTCAACAAAATTCCCCTTAATAAATAATATCAAAAATGTAAATATTTATATAGAAAATATTTATATAGAAGAACAAATGTATGTATGGTCAACTACCTATGCCTGAAGGATTTGTTCTGTGAGAAATAGCACAGGAATTGATTAAGGGGCTTGAAAAACATGTGGGAAAGTCAGAAGTTAGATCGGAGAGATACATACGCATCTGGGAAATCAATCCGTATAAAAGGAGGAGAAAAGAATATGGACATAAGCACTATGAATGTCAAAATAGTAAAATATAGCAATGGATTGAGGTTCACTGCCCAATTCCTACCCACGCTTTTGCCTGGGGTCTCCTTGGAGGGAGTGAAATGAACCACAAAGAATATAATAGGCCCCTAGAATTCGATATAGAACAGGTAAAGAAGAGAAATAAGATGAAAGACAGGGAAGAAATGGAAAAATATAAGCAGTTATATACCGATACAGTCGCTGACCTCCACGATTACAAAAATCTATATATACGCCAGCGTTCAGAGATGGAAAACTATTCAAAATACAAGGAAAGAGAAATAAACAACATTCGCAAAAATGCCAGCAGCGATCTTATCAAGGAACTCTTGCCTGTTCTGGACACACTGGATGCAGGCGTTACCCACGACCCAAAACTTGAACCTGTAAGGTCACAATTGCTAAAAGTCTTACAGTCACACGGGTTGCAGGTAATAGATGGAAGGGGGAAGAAATACGACCCGAACCTTGAGGAGGCAGTAGGTGTGCTTGATCAGGGAGAGGACGGGACCGTTCTGGAAGAGGTTCAGAAAGGTTATACACTTAATGGTGATGTTCTAAGGACATCAAAAGTAATAGTTTCAAAAAGGTGAAGTAAAATGAGTAAAATAATAGGTATAGATCTTGGTACAAGTAATTCGGCAGCAGCTGTTGTTATTTCCGGCAAGCCTGAAACGATTCCGGCTGCGGAAGGAGTTTCATTGGGTGGGAAATCTTTTCCCAGTTATGTGGCATTCACGAAGGATGGACAACTTCTGGTGGGAGAACCAGCCAGAAGACAGGCACTCCTTAACCCAGAAGGCACAATATATGGTGCTAAAAGGAAAATGGGAACAGATTTCAAATACAAAATATTTGGAAAAGAATATACTCCACAGCAGGTCTCAGCATTTATACTCCAGAAAATTAAGAAGGATGCTGAATCATTTCTAGGCGAACCAGTAACCGATGCAGTAATAACTGTCCCAGCATATTTCAATGACAATCAGAGACAGGCAACAAAGGATGCAGGCGCCATCGCTGGATTAAATGTGAAGAGGATTATAAATGAGCCTACAGCTGCATGCATGGCTTACGGAATAGACAAACTTAATGAAACGCTTAAAATTCTTATTTATGATTTTGGTGGTGGTACGCTGGATGTGACAGTAATGGATTTCGGGCAGGGCGTTTTTGAGGTAATGTCCACCTCCGGAGATACAAAGCTTGGAGGTAGCGATATGGATGAAACCATAGTAAACTTCCTGGCAGATGATTTCAAATCAACGGAAGGAATTGACCTCAGAAAAGATAAATCTGCATACATAAGGCTAAGAGATGCAGCAGAAAAGGCAAAAATAGAGCTGTCTACAGTTCTTGAATCCGATATAAACCTACCCTATGTAACTGCAACTCAGGACGGGCCAAAGCATCTGGAATACAAACTAACCCGTGCAAAGCTGGAAGAACTTATCGCACCTATAGTCGGAAAGTCTTCACAATCTCTTGACAAAGCACTGGAGGGAGCAAAACTTTCTAAGGGTGATATAAACAAAATCATACTTATTGGAGGTCCTACCAGAATGCCATATGTTAGGAAATACGTTGAAGATTATTTTGGCAAGAAGGTGGAAGGAGGAGTAGACCCCATGCAGGCAGTAGCAACAGGTGCAGCAATTCAGGGTGGAGTCCTGATGGGAGACATAAAAGACATAGTGCTTCTGGATGTAACTCCACTTACCCTTGGTATTGAAACCGTTGGTGGTGTCATGACTCCATTGATCAGTGCCAATTCTACAATACCCACAAAGAAAACACAGATATTTTCAACTGCAGCTGATATGCAAACTTCCGTTGAAATTCATATAGTACAGGGAGAAAGGCCGCTGGTAAAAGATGATGTGTCTTTGGGCAATTTTGTACTTACAGGCATAGCACCAGCACCAAGGGGAGTTCCACAGATAGAAGTAACATTTGATATTGATGCAAATGGCATACTGAATGTTTCTGCAAAGGATAAGGGTACAGGAAAATCCCAGAGTATTTCAATCAGTGCCTCAAACAAACTTTCAAAGGATGAAATAGAGAAAATGAAAAAGGAAGCTGAACAGTTTGCAGAGGATGATAAGAAGGAGAAAGAAAGAATAGAAACCCTGAATAACGGAGAATCACTGGCATATACAGTAGAAAAAACAATAAACGAAGCTGGAGACAAGCTCGATGATGCAACAAAGGATAAAATGAAGGGCTTTGTTAAAGATCTTAAGGATGCTGTTGAAAAGAAAGACACAGAAAAGGTAAAGGAACTAACCGAAACACTGACAAAAGAGATGACTGAGGTATATACAAAGATGGCTCAGGCACAGCAACCTAACCAGGATGCAAATCAGCAATCAGAAGAGCAGGAAGAACAGAACCAGGAATCTTCCCAGGAAAAGGATAGTGGAAATCAGGACTCTGACGACAATACAGTAAATACAGACTATAAAGAAAACCAATGAGCTAAAATGTCAGAAGATTATTATAAGGTGCTGGGAGTAGACAAAACCGCATCACAGGATGAAATTCGGGCTAAGTTCAGGGAACTGGCGAAGAAATATCATCCTGATGTCAATGCCGGCAGCAAGGAAGCTGAACAGAAATTCAAGGAAATTGCAGAGGCATATGAGGTACTCTCTGATCCAAAGAAACGACAGCAATATGACGCTACCGGTTCCACTACCTTCGGAGATGCAGGTGGAGCAGGAGGGTCAAGCTTCAACTGGGAAAATTTCTCCCATTTTGATGACATTAACGATATATTTAATACAATATTTGGTGGCGGATTTAGCAGGAGCAATTCTGGAGGATTCTATGGCGGATATAACACCCAACCAGACCTTGATATCTATATAAAGGTTAATGTAACCATGGAAGATGCATACTACGGGGCATCAAAGCCTATCAAATTCAGAAGAAACGCTATGTGCGATGCCTGTAATGGAAGCGGTGCTGAGGGCGGAGTTTTGATAACCTGCCCCACATGCCGTGGTAACGGCCAGGAGAGGATAAGCCGCGGTCAGGGATTTTTTAACTTTGTTCAGGTAGTTGTGTGCCGCACATGTAACGGCAGAGGGAAAATACCTAAAACACCGTGTAAGGTCTGTGCTGGTAAAGGATATGTACCCAAAATGGAAAACATTTCTATAAATGTGCCAAAGGGTGTTGACACAAATACCAGACTGAGAACACAGAAGCTTGGCAATTCATTTGGAGGAGTTACTGGAGACCTTTATGCAGTGGTATATGTACAGCCAAATCCAAATATAAAACGTACGGGAGACAGTTTATACTTAAAAGAGGCCATAGATTTCCCCACCGCAGCTCTTGGCGGGACCATAGAGATTCCCCTGTTCAGGGAAAAATTCACTTTAAATATACCGCCTGGAAGCCAACCTGATGATGTTTTAAGAATTAAAGGCGCCGGAATGCCCAAATTAACTTCCCGGGGAAGTGGTGATCTGCTTGTTGTCCTCAAATTGCAGGTTCCAAAGCATCTTACATCAAGGGAAAAAGAACTGATAGAAGACCTCAAGAGTGAACCAGTTAAAAAGTCATGGTTCCACATATAGAAATAAAATTTTTTACCATTTATAATATTAAACAATAATTGTCATTTATACTATTAATTTTAAAGTTTAATTTTTCTAGAGGCAAATACTACAGGATAAAATTATAATATCCTTCAACCATCACAATCAATGGAAATATTGCCAGTTAGAAATGGAGACGAACTGGATATAATAAAAGTCGCAGAGAGATCATGGAAATATGCTTATAATGATATATACACAGATCAGTATATACAGTACTGGATAAATAAATACTATGCAGTAAACAAAATAAAAACTGAGATAAAAAACTCAATTGAGAATGCCAATCCTTTATTTTATGGGCTGTTTGATCACAATGTGCTTGTAGGATTTATAGAAATAAATAAAATCAATAAAATATTGCTAAGATTTTATCTGGAACCCACATATATAGGGCATGGATACGGCACTCAACTATTTAACACAGTAGAAAAAATCATCATGGCCGAAAAAATTTCCAACCTTAAATTATATGTAAATCAGTTAA
>JAKBQO010000081.1 GCA_021835185.1 Thermoplasmata archaeon | reverse complement strand
TCAATGGAGAAATAATAATCGGTGCAATTTCAATATATCCTGCTTCCCTCAGGAAATCTGTCACATATGACCGTATATAGCTCTGTACTTTTATTGCATGCTGCACACGCTTATCAGAAAGGTGTTGCATTGATCTTGTAATTTCTTCCTTTACATACTCTTCATTTTTGTTTATCGTTTCCATAACATATTAATTAAATCACAATTTATAAACATTTTACATGGTTTTCCGTGTTTAAAACAAATCTTTTATATACTGCTATATCATTTTGCCTTAATGTTAGAGAATATCGATAAAAAGGACATGAAAATAATTGAATATTTGAAGGAACACGGCAGGGATAAAATTTCTGATATTTCCAACGCACTTCAAATTCCCCGTGCTACTATTTTCGAGAGGATGGAACGCCTGAGGAAGGACGGCTTTATTAAAAAGTATACAGTTGACCTTAATTATGACAAACTCGGGTATTCTGTTATGTCATATATTATGATACAGTATAACCCCAAAGCATCCATAGACCAGAGGACACTGTGTTTAAATTTATCAAAAATGGACAATGTCATATCGGCCTCAATTGTAACCGGTGACTGGGATATAGTGCTGCTTACCGCACAGAAATCAATGAGGGATCTATCAAAATTTGTGCTTGAACAGCTAAGGACAATGGATGGGATAGAGAAAAGTGTAACCATTCCATTATTCGAAAGGGTATTATAAGAAAAATCTATTAAGGGTTAAAGCTGGGATAGCCTAGCCTGGTAAGACGCAGGTCTGGAAAACCTGTGCACGTAAGTGCCCGGGAGTTCAAATCTCCCTCCCAGCGCTTTTTGCATTTTCGCCATTTCCAAGCCTACCAACCGAGTTAATTAAATCATGCAATACTTTTTCAGGGTTTTTCATATAGTCAATAGACCATATACGGTACAGGTTCCATCCCCTGTCTGTAAGGATTTTCTTCCTTATGCGCTCACGCTCCGATGCGGTTTTCATACTATTGTATATTTTTCCATCCGTCTCTATGCCAAGTATGTAATGGTCCTGATCATCCGGGTCTATAATGGCCAGTGGTATATTGTTCCTTGAATAACCTACATTTTTAGCTACTTTGAATCCTTCCTGCTCCAATTTCAATGCAATATCGTTTATAATTGCATCATTATTCTTGAATTCTTCAAGATGCTCATTGTTTCCCTCATTTTTTGCATAAATCATGTACTGCTTCAAAAGGTCAGGGCCTTTGCCAGAATTTGCCGGAACCCTTATATCTTCAGGATCCATGGACGACACAACTATGAATTTTTTCCGTGCCCTTGTTATGGCCACGTTCAGCCGTTTTTCACCCCCAGTCGTATTGATGGGGCCAAAATTCATTGTTATTTTTCCATTTTCATCCCTTCCATAGCCGGTACTGAGTATAATGACATCCTTTTCATCTCCCTGCACATTTTCCAGATTTTTTATGAAAATTGTATCATTATTAAGAAGTTCAGCCAGAACCGGGTCGTGGCGCGAATAGGAATTTAATGTATCCTCCACGGCAACTCTCTGTGATTCGCTGAGTGTAACGACGCCGATGGAATCTGTATTTGAAAGTTCCTCTTTTATTACCCTTACAACCTCATTCGCCTCGGCTTTGTTTGTCTTGCTTTTGCCTCTGGTATACACTCCCTCAACCCGGACAAACTGTATTCCAGACTCCTTTGACTTTCTATAGGAAGAAGGAAATGTCTCAAGCAAATTATCATAGAAATACCTGTTGGAGAAAGCTATCAAACGGTCATCGACGCTTCTGTAATGCCATTTGAGCCATATTTTGGAGAGCCCTATGGCATCGAACTGGTCAAGTATATTATCAAGAACCACATAGTCATCTTCATACTTTGATGGATTAACATACTCAAAAAATGTGGTGGGTGGCAACTGCTGCGTATCCCCGGATATTATTGCCTGTTTTGCCCTTATGAGGGAACCAACAGCATCCGGCGGGGTGAGCTGGGATGCTTCGTCAAATATAAGCAAATCAAAGCTCGCATCATTTTCCAGATAAGCAGCAACATTATCCGGGCTCATCATAATGCATGGCTTCAATCCGGGCAGTATATCTTTTAATTCCGAAAATAAAACTTTTAACGGTTTTTGAAGCCTTTTTTTGGCATTTTCAGTTTTGATCACCATGGCTGACCCCGGATATCTGGAAAGTGCTTCTTTCCTCCGGGCTGATAACTCAACAACAAGGTTTGCACTGTTTATTTCTATTCTCTTCCGATCAAAATCTATAAACATGCCTATGAGCCTTTCGTGTGAAGATGCTCTGAAATTCTTTAATTCGGGATCATTTCTTACATAATAGGTGGCGAATTCATGGTTAAAAATGTACCTGAAGGAATGGAGAATAGAATTCATGTGCACCCTTGTATTTAAAAGTGGGGCAATATCAATTCCGGAAGTTTTTACCCCCTCGTATAGTTCCCTGAATTTAACATACCTGTCAATATCAAAGGAGGAAGCCGCATCAATTGCCTGCCGCATCTGTTCCATGGTGGCTGTGTTTAATCCACTGTAGGACGGGAATATATCCGAGAGGTAATTTATTCCATCTATGAGTGAGCTGTGAATTGATTTTATGTCCTCAATATATTCTGGGTCAACAGGATGGGATATAAGCTCTCTCAGGCCATCCTTCAATGCATTTTCCGGAAATATTGAAATTAATTTTCTGGCATACCTTATTTTTTCTGATACATTGGAAGCGCCAATATCTCTGGACGAAATTTCTTTTTCTACAACGGAGAGTTCATCCTGTTTTGCCTTTATTTTTAATGCAAATGTAATGTCTTCCAATATCTCTTCGTATTGTTTCCTGGACTTGTCCTCTGTATTTTCCATGATTTCATTCAGGAGTTTTTTGTATTCTCCTGAATGTCTTTTCCATCTTGATGAATAGGTTTCCTCCATGTCCTTCCTGATGGAATTCAGGTTCATGTCCAGAAATTGCTTTTTCCTTTTTTTCAGGAATATCCCCATCATGTAATCCAGTTCAGACCTGATTTTATCCCCGGAATCCAGCAAGGCAGCAGTTTCTTTAATGAAATCCGGGTTCGTATATGCTTCATCCAGGGTTATTCCAGCGTTAAGGACATTTACGAATCTGTATAGCATATTGATATCTTCCATTGACTGTATATCTACCCCAGTTGTGGTGAGTATAGCTGGAGCTATTTCTTCAATTCGATCCAGCGCGTTCTGAATTAACTCCAATCCTCTGTAGTAATGCTCGGGGTCTTCACGGTATCTGTCAAGCCTGAAATTCTCAGGTATCTTGCCATAATTTTCTATGATGTCAAGGTAATCGTTGAATTCGGAAATTTGGAACTCGAGGGAATCAAGTTCTTCACCTGTAAGGTCAAGAAGGCGCCTGTCTATTTTTATATCCAGATTTCCCTTATTTTTGAGCTCTATCTGGCATGCGTCATAGATGGACCGCCCGAGCTTTCCTCTTTTTTCATGTATTGCACGTACATAGGAATTCAGTGTTCCTGAATACCTGTCTGTTGGCACAAGGGTTCTCTGGGCATGTGTGTCATTTTCCACCGAACGGTGAAGTGATTTAATTATTTCGGATTTAGGGGTATTTCCATGAAAATTTAAAATGAAATCCCCCAGGCCAACCTCTTCCAGCCTCCTTTTTACCACTTCAATAGCTGCATTTTTCTCACTAACAAATAATACGCTTTTATTATTTTTCATTGAATCCGCTATGATATTCGCAATGGTCTGGCTCTTGCCTGTTCCAGGAGGGCCGTTAAGAATAAAACTCGAGCCGCTTCTGGCTGCATATATAGCCATAAGCTGGCTTGAATCGGCATCCATAACTGTATTGATATTATAATCTATTTCAGCCGGCATTTTATCGTTAAGTTTCTTAATTACCTCAAAGTCCCCGGCGAGTGCTCTTGTCAGGTCGTTCTTTTTTATTGCGTCGTGGTTTCCTTTAATATCATTATAAATGGTGTTATTTGTGAATGAGACTATGCCAAGATAGGAATTCCTCCCAACTGTCCATTTAGAATCCTTTACCGTGAGCCTGAAAGTTTTGATTGCTTCAGACAGGTTAAGGTTATCATCAAAGTTGAAATCAAACTTTATACCGAACTGTTCCAGTTTTTCCCTGAGAACCGGATTAAAAAATATATCGCCTTCCATGGATTCTATTGAATAGTTATTATACATTTTCCTGTTAAGCGTGACAGGGACAAAGAAAAGCTGTGTTTCCACCTCTTTACCATTTTCATCGCTCCATTTGAGGACACCGAATGATATATACAGTACATTTGAACCGTGTTCCTTTAATGACGCATTAGCCTGGTAAAACAAATTACCTAAAGATTTCGATATATCTTCATTCTTCGAAAATATGAGCTCGTCTTTCTTCCTGTTTTCCTCTGCGCCTGAGAGGTGTATTTTCATTTTTTTGTCCTTGTTAACAAGGTCATCAAAGAGGAATAACATTGATGGCGTAGTTATTTTAAGAAATGATTCTGGATTAAAATAAAGCAGCCTGTTGTTTTTTGATGTGTCTATAACATCTTTTTCCCATTTTTTAATACTCTCGTCTATATCTATATCCATTAAAGGTCTTATCTTAATAAAGAAAAGTATATATTAATTTTCGTGTGCTATTGTCAAATCAGTTTTTACTTAAAAAATAGAATATTTTTCCCAGAATATCACGGGGATTTTTATAAAAAAAGACTCACAAAATCAAAATATGTCAGCTTATCTGTTCAGATTTCAGTTTCTAATAGATATTATTAAATTGAACATTCCTCAGGCCTTTGTTATCTGTATAAATGATTCATATTCATATGCGGAGTTTATGTATCTATGGGACTATTGTTTTTAAAGGTGGCTTTAACTTATCTGAGAAACTATAATCCCGATTCAGGCTTCCGGATAATCTATATTGACCTTAGCCGTCTCAATTCCATAGTGGTGCCATACTAT
The DNA here is from genome assembly GCA_021835185.1 of Thermoplasmata archaeon. Next base: position 1,758 of record JAKBQO010000081.1, on the reverse strand, counting down.
AGCTGCTATGAATCCAAGTAGCCACAGGCCTACATTTATGATTATAAACACTCTAATTGAGACATTGCTTGTAAGATACACAAGCAAGGGATATACAATCATAGGTGCAAGCCTTACGGTACCCATAAAAATTCCACGTATCCGTGTTGGCGAGAGTTCCGGCTCCAGGGTAGTTCTTGAAGCCCAGGCAAATTCACTCATCATCATATTAAAAAACAGAAGCGGGTAGAATATCAAAACGTTATTGAGAAGTGGAATAACGAGGAAAATAGCAACAGTTGATATAAACCCAAGCCCGTATGAATATAATGTATATTTTTTCCTTCCCCTTGTAATAAGCGGTGCAGCAATAAATCCTGCAACAGAGGCACCTAGAAGTGCAACGAATATAATCATGTCGTCCGTAAAAACTCCGGGAAATTCATACGGCCCTATTATATATGCCATAAGCCCGAACGTTGTATACTGTGAGATTGCCATAGCCATAAGCACGGAAAGGGTCAATGTGTAGGATGGTTTTTTAACAGTTTCCCCGGCAGAATCTATATAAAGGCTGGATCTGGTTTTTATTGAATTTTCGACTTTTCCATGGATATTTTCCCATTTGAACGATTCCGGCAAGGATAGCCGGGAAAATATCATTACAATAATCAGAAAAGATGCCGCTAAAAGCAGTACAACCCTATCTGCAAAGGAAGTTACCAGAACCAGGAAAAGCCCTGCAATTATGGCACTTCCAATATTGTCAAAATCAGATATTATTGTTAGCCATTTTGCTCTCTGGGATATTGGGGAATCCTCAGAAACGAGGGAAAGGGAAGGAATTTCTTCTCCACCAACCCCGAATTCAGCAAGCATAAGCCCTATAATAAGAGGGATAAATGTATAGCTTAAAGATATTATTACAATGCCGATGCCATACATAATCATGGTGATTAAAAAAATCTTCTTTCTTCCAATACGATCTGTGAGTATCCCCATTGTAAAGTTTCCGAAGGGCACAAACAATGGGCCTATGAGAAGAACAAGAACCTTATAACTATGTGGAAGAACACCTATGATGGAACCAGCCGCAGCCAGTGGCCCCAATGTAGCGACTATGCCCCAGAAAGTAAGTCCGGATGCGCTTGACATTAACATGAAGCGCTGCTTCGAACTTAGCGTATTATACACCTTTCATTTATAAACTGTTTATTCGTATCCATCTCCCTCCGCCGGTATTGTCCGGATCAGGTTGCACGGGTCGATCCTTATCCTCTCAGCATTTTAGCTCCCCGGTATAACTCTATTTTTAGAAAATATAAATATTTATCCATTGATACTAGGGTAATTATATTCCATTAACTAATTATTTTTTATACCATTTTATAGTATATAGGTTGTGTATGTAATTTTGTGTAAATATAAACCCCCTGTTATCAATGAATTTAATCATTAAATAACAGGGAAGGATACCTCTTTTGATCAGGGAGGTAATAAAATATGGAAAATACACATATAAACATATCGGCTCTTGATAATGTAGATATAGATAAAATACTGAAGCAAACAATAAAAGAGAAAATAGAGAAATTAATGGAAATAGAGTTAAATGCATATTTAGAGGAGAATCCAGGAGTAAAGAATGGAAAATATAAGAGAGACCTAAAAACAAAGTATGGTGAAATAAAACAATTAAATATCCCAAGGGACAGGGATAGCAATTTCCATACACAGGTAATAGAACCATATAACAGGTCTATAGGAATGGAAGATCTT
>JAKBQO010000080.1 GCA_021835185.1 Thermoplasmata archaeon | reverse complement strand
GTTGGAGACAAGCTCATAAACAGCAACAACAAATATGCAGGAACTATTAAAAGCCTGAGGGATGGTGATGTAAACCGGCAGTATGCTGATAAGGGATCAGAACTGTCATGCGCAATTGATGGTGTTACCTTAAACCGGCAAATATTCCCGGATGAAGATTTATATGTTGATGTTCCTGAAAATGTGGTAAAAGAAATGAAAGACCAGGATATGGATCCTGATATGAAAGAAACCATGGAAGAACTTATAAAAATCAAAAGGAAAGAAGAACAATTTTGGGGATTCTGAATTAGGCAGGAAATTTAAACACCATAAAATAAATAATATGGGCAAATCCTCTGTTAAAAAGATATGAAATCTAAACGAATATAATGGAATAAATTATAAGCACAACAGAAAATACAACCATCAAAATCAGGGAAAAGAAAGAATCCCGAAAGGTCAATGTGCCTATAAATGCTATGATTGAAAACAGTATCGTTTCTTTATATACTGTACTCCCTGTAATCAATCCTATTGAAACATCCCTCCTGTTGTCCCTGAGTGAGATAGACATCATCATTATTTCCGGCAGCGATCCGAAGAATCCAAGCAGGAAGAATGATGATATGAATGTATTTATATTCAAAACATGTGATACTATCAGGGCAGAATTTATCATGTTATATGATGCAAACATAATTACAGCAATGGCAAGTATGCCAAAATATGATGGATACACTTCTTCTGCTACAATTTCTGACTCAATTCCTGAAGATTTTACCTTTCTAATAACATAGAACAAAAATATTACAAGCGTTACAAAGCCAATGTAATAGGGAACCTTGACAAAATAGAATGATATTATAAGAAGTATCACCGCGGTGACTGTGATAACATATGAATCCAATCTGAACTTTGAGATTCCAGATTTATAATATAATGGAATAAGAATGAAGAAAGCCAGAAGGGTTATTGCATTTGAACCCTGTATAGTCCCAAAACTTATTGTTCCCAGATTCTCAGCAGCAGCCATTACTGACATTATGATTTCATCCACTATTGCAGCAAACCCGACAATGAAAAGACCTACATATTTTTCAGAGAACGATATTGATTTGCCAACATGGTAAGACACATCCAGAAATATGTCGCCTGCCATATATATTGAAACAATAGAAATAGCCAGATCGGGAATTACAAGAATATTAAATTCACTGGTTATATGGTATATACCTATCAATAAATCTAAAAGTAACAATATAAATAAAAAGGAAATTAAAATTATTTTCTTCTGCAATATATCACAGCATCATCTGGGGGTTGTCTATTTTAACATTTTCCTCTATCTTGGTTCCCCGTTCAAGCTTTTTGTATTCAATGGAAGTTGGATGCAGTACATTCAGGAGGTAATTAAATGCCCTGTCTGCATTGCTGTGCTCTCCACAGGTATATATATCCAGAGTCACAAGCCCGTGTTCCGGCCATGTATGAAAGGATAAATGTGATTCAGCCAGCAAAGCTATGCCACTTGCACCCATAGGCCGAAACTGGTAATACTGCGAAGAAATCTCTGTAAGATTTCCTTCCTTAATAGCATTCTCAATAATCGGTGAAATACCATCAGCGCTAGATATTAACCCCGCATCTACACCGTATAAATCCGCTATAATATGTACCCCTACTGCCACTTTCATCGTCCTCCATAATTTTTACACCTCTACAATCAACCTTTATAATAAAGTCTTATTTAAATATTTATAAAAATTGGAAAATTTACTTTTATTTGTTTCTAAATATAATACTAGGCAGGACTAGTTTAAATAACAAATATTAATATTATTATATAAATAATAATATATTAAATGGCCTGAAAGATTTATTCGCATATTTCCCATATAATATGTACCAGCTCATCACCGCCTACCATTGCACATGGCATATGCATCTTTCCTGTACCTGAGATTAATCATCGCAGCAATGCCTATTACAGGACCGATAGAAAGTGATGCAAAGGCCCAATGCCATCCTATAGTAGTTCTCAGTATATCTATCATATAAATAGACCCAACCGTAATAAGAAATCCGATAGCCATTTGAAATGTAAGTGCACTGCCCCGTATGGTTATGTCACTTAACTCAGTTACTGCAGTTGAAAATTGTGCCGAATCCGCAATTACAAAAATTCCCCATATAACTCCTATAACTATAGTTATTATGGGTGTTCCACCGTATGTTAACCCAATTATTATAGCACATGCTCCACTGATAAGAAGATAAATAGAAGTTGATAATGTCCTTCCGATTCTATCAGATACAATTCCGCCCATTATGGAACCTATAACCCCTGATAACCCGATGATTAAAAAAGAAACTATCCCGGCCATGAATAATAAATGAATTCCCTTGTAATAAAATGAAAAGCTCGAAAAAATAAATACGGGAATCCATGTCCACATAGCATAGAGTTCCCACTGATGACCAAAATAACCTAAATTTGCAAGCATTAAGCTTTTGTTTTTTAATATTTTTCCTATTGTGTTCCATTTTAACCTGTTAGCTTTAATTTTTTTATTTTTATTATTAATTCCGAAGAACACAGCGAGTGCCCCAGTAAATGCAAGTAAAGAGGAGAACCCCAGCAAGGCCTGCCAATATCTTATAAATGGTAGATTCAAAATTAAATGAGGCAATGATGATCCCAGGGTGAGTCCAGCTATAACAATTCCAAGAGCTAATCCCCTTCTCTCTGGAAACCAGTTTGAAACTATCAGAACTGCTACAGGATATATGCCTGCCATAGAAACGCCGATAAGAAGCATTAACACCATTTCTATTATAAAATAATGATATAAAAATACGAAAAAGATATTAAGTGTTGCACTGAATATTCCTGATATGGTAAATAAAAGTCTGGGCTCTATTTTATCGGCTAAACCTATTGTTGCACTTATTAGTGCTCCAAAAACGAATCCAAATTGCACCATCATTGTGATAAGCAATGTACCAGCGCCACTGACTCCCCATATGGGAGCAAGTTCAGGAGCTATGGCAGATGCACTGAACCAGAGGCTCATTACCATAAGTTCCGAAATTGACATTACTATCAATACAAACCATTTATAAGACTCATTTTTAAACATAATAAATCACCCTATGCTAAAATTTGCACCAATCCGATACCTATGAAGACTACTCCAAGTATCTTATATGTAGTAGCAGGTTGAATTTTATTTCCCAATTTGGAAAATAAAAAACCTGATATTATCGAAATTGTACCTATTATCAATGCCGCTATTAGTACTATATGCCCTACAATTATGTAACCGATTGCTCCAGAGGCAGCTGAGATTGTCATAACAAATGTAGCCGTGCCTATCGCTGTTTTAATATCAAGTTTCAATATTAATATTGCTATGATTAAAAACATTATTCCGCCGCTTGCACCTAAAACCCCCGTTGCTATGCCAATGGGTATTGTGATTAGAATAACGTAGAATGGACTCAAATTTATAGTCTTCTTGGCTGTAGTCCCCGGTATGTCCTTTTTCCGAAGTAATGAATATATACCCATGGCCATTATAAATATGGCAAAACTTAATTTAACGTATTCAGGAGGTATAAGAAAGGCTATTCTTACACCGGCCTGTGAACCAATTATGGCGCCAATAACCATTGGCAACCCTTTTTTTATATCAACCCTCCCATATCTGAAATATACAAAGGTTACCATTATGGAAGTGATTACATCTATCAGCAGGCTAGTTCCGATAGCATTTTGAGGCAATTCTGAATTAATAATTATAAGTGCCGGAACGACAGCCACAACGCCGCTAGACCCTAGGACACCGGTTAATGCCCCGACTATAATCCCAAGTATTATAAATTCCAGGTACACCAAATACATGAAACATTATTGTTAAATCTTATTTAATAATATCTTTTTATGATTAACTATATAAGTAAATCTTAAATGAGATTATAATGATAGTTATATGTCTATTCTGAAATATGAGTTATATTATAAAAGAAAATCAGAAACCTTATTATGACATTGTGAAACATGGAGATAATTCATAGATACTTTATACCCAGATTAAAAACAAGTTGATCTTACGATCGCATGACTGTAGATAATTAAAAAACCCTCTTCTTTCTTAGATAAGCGCATACATAGAGGACAGATCACCTATTCAAGGGAAATAGTGCCGGTTTATAGAATCCCTTATATGAGGAAATCTTTTAATGTATCTATATCATTGTATTATTTCTTATTTCGTTTATTAATTTCATAACCTTTTCAAAATATTTTGAACTAATATATAATTCAAAGCCATCGGTAGACATAACTAGCTGTGATATATTAACATAATTGAAAACCAGAATTTGCATAAACGCCTGTATTATATCATCACTATTGACGCTTTTCTCTATTGTTATGTTAATTTCTAAATATTCTCCATGCATTTTTATTTGGTTATTTTTTATTGCGGTACCCATGCTATCCGACCTCACCATGGCCCAGAGGGTATCTGTTTCTGGCATTATGCGTAACGCGCGGGAATATTTGAAATAGTCATTTATTGTTTCCAGGTTATATACACAAGATATCATTGTAAGGCCAGTAATAATTTCTATTTTCATATCCGAAAAAGGATTTATAACTTTTGCCAGTGAACTATTATTGTAAATCTTTCTAAGGGTAGTGGAGATCGTATTTATTTTTGGGCTGTACCCAAATTTATTGTTAATTTCCACCTGCATCAACCGGGCTAGTGAGTTATAGTTAACAACACCTGTATTCAGTATCCATTTGAAAATGCTTTTATTATTTAATATATACAATACGTCATTTTTAATATCCCCTTTCTTTCTAGCATTCTTCTCCATTTTATATGGCACCTTTTTCTCAAATAAGAAAATGGTATAATAATATTAACAAAATGGCACATCTGATTATTCTTCAAAACCATAATTTTGCTAAGAGAACTCATGAAGGTCTAGATATGCCTCAAATCTAGCTCTATACCTGGGTTTTTGGATTGCAACTCCCTAATCTCAGTTAAGGAAAAATGGAAAAATCTGTCAGAGACGAGTATTGCAGTTGTGAATCCCCTCCTTGCAGCCTCAAAGGCGGAGTTAATAGAAGCGTATTCAAATTGTGGTTTTATTTTCATGATCTGTGTAATATTTTTTGCCATTTCTCCAATAGTCCCCAGAAAATCGAATTCGATGCTTTTAAGTGTATCTGCAACTTCTGCAGACAAATTATTCATGTTATCTATTTTCTCTACATTGTTTACTGCAAGCACGATAATTCTCGATTTTTTTATATTGATAATCTCTCTAACGGCTGTTACACCTGTACATTCTCCTTTCCTAGAATCTTTTACCGTGATCCCGTTTGCCCATTTCCCGGTATATGTTCCGGCATGCAAATAACCTTTGTCCATATAAAGTGATACCCTCTGCCCGGTCTCTATATTTTCATCTGATATAACTTCCCACACAAGGGAGGAGTCTATGCTTAGAAGGCTGGAATGTACAAAATTTTCTATGTAGTTCAGGCCATTGTATAGAAAATCGAAGCCTTCCTTAGTTATCTTATGATTGTTGTCGATGAAACCTTTCTCCTTTAATATTTTAATGTGGTAGACAACACCCTGGAGCGTTATGCCAATATCTTTTGAGATCTCTGAAGGCCTTGTTTTTCCGTTTTTTATATTCAACAAAATCATCAGCTGAGATAATAAGGCTTGCTCTATTTTCATAGGTCTGGATATAAATAAATATTATAGCTTTTGCTTTTATGCCAGAAAACAAATTAGTCTATACCATACTCTTTTAATTTGTTCTTAAAATACAGTACCTGATTCTCTATGTCATCGTGTGAATATATAGCAGAAACTACTGCAATACCAGAAATTTTGTATTTAAGTACAGTATCTACATTGTCCCTGTTTATTCCACCGATTACAAATTTTGGTATTTTAATTTCACCGACTCCATTTAAAATATTAATATCAGACATTGTTGCATCTGCTTTTGTGGCAGTATTAAAAAATGAACCGAATGCTACGTAATTTGCACCCAGGGTGTCGTATTTTTTCGCCTCCTCTAAACTACCGTATGTGGAAACGCCTATGATTTTATCAGGAAATCTGGATTTTACGTAATTGAATGGTACGTCGTCTTTCCCAATATGAATGCCATCCGCATCCAGAATATCCATTAAGATAGGGTCGTCATCTATGATAAATGGTATCCCATATTCCCTGCAAATAGTGCCAAGCTTTTTTCCAACACTGAGTTTTATCCTGAATGAGGATGTTTTGTCTCTGTACTGGAGAATGTCAACCCCGCTTTTCACTGCTCTTTCAGTAGCATTAAATAACCAGTTCCCAGAATAATCTGGTGTAACCAGGTATAGTCCCTTTAATCTCATTTCAATCCCTTTTCTATCCCGCCTGAAATAGCATTCCACAACTGATCGTCCTGCGGTTCGATTTCATGTTCCTTTCCATCTTCTCTGATTTTTATCCCAAGCGATTTATTAGTCACCTCACCAATAATACTGGATTTTATCCCCGATCTTTCCAGTATTTCGGTAAATTCTTGCGCATATTCATGCTTTACTGTTATCAGTAGAGTACCCTCGCTAATCGATCTTAGTGGATCTATTTTAAATAATGAACAGAGTTTTGCAATATCACTATCTACTGTAATCTTATCAAAATCAATAAGAATTCCATTTTCTGAAGCTATTCCTATTTCATATACTGAATTTAGCAGACCTCCTTCAGTTGCATCATGCATAGAG
>JAKBQO010000079.1 GCA_021835185.1 Thermoplasmata archaeon | reverse complement strand
TGGATTATTTCCATGGAAAGCTGCCTGCACGCCCAGGAAGTTTCCGGGTATTACGCCTATCAGGGACCAGTTTGTCCCCATTGTAATAGCAAAGGCTACACTTATGTATATTAATGTTTCAAATAATAGAACCATACCTATTGCCCTTGGCATTTTGCTTCTGTTGTTTGTTTCCTCAGCAAGGTCAGGTATCACCCGTATAGCTCCGAAATCATACATGGCGTAGGGCATTATAGAGAATAGAGGAATAGCAACCCCGTATGGGGCAAAGCCATATTTATAGAAATTCGCATAATCAAAGGCAAAGAATACCAGTCCAAGGGACATTGACAGGTAGAAGAATATTTTAACAGCACCTGTATATAGTGAAGATTTTCCGAATTGCTTTATACCATAATAGTTAAATGGAATTAACCCGAGCATAAGTGCAAGTCCCAGTGCAACGCCAATATATGTAGGAGCCCCGCTTGCAGTCAGGAATATGGGGTCAAAATAATTTATACCTGCTATTATGGAGATTACTTCAACCGGCGGTATAAACAGGTACCAGATAATATCGGACATTGCATTTATGATGTTTGTCCATCGCCCATGTGTATAAATGGAATATCTCGTTGGGCCACCTGCCTCCGGGTAGGTAACTCCAAGTTCCATGTATGTCAATCCTATCAGGGAATATATAGCAGCACCCAGTATAAAAGCAAGAATAGCTTCGGGGCCTGCGATAGTTATCATAGCAACTGTTCCAAATAATGCTCCGTTACCAAATGCACCTACCAGGCCAACCATAAGCATTTGATTAAATGTCAGGTCTTTTTTAAGCCTTGGTTTTCGTTTTATTATATTGTGTTTCATAGTATTAGAGTTTTCCATAATAGTTGTTTATTGCATACTTATATTTAAATATTCATGAAAAAGCATATATACGCGAATGTTAATTATCGAAAATTTCCATAATTGAAAAATTATAAAAATACGTTTATTTTAAAGGATTAGCTGTCGCATATCATGCGAAAATAAAAAGGTAATTTTTATATAATATATGATAAACAACATCATGGAAATTTTTTAAATACTTAGCTAAAAATTCTTTATGCGACCAGGGAATTACCATCTGAAAATATAAAAATAACAAAATTGAGAGATATTTTATTGGAATTAGATTAATTTATCAAAGAAGAGATTCTTTAATTTGCTTAATGGCCTCATCTTTTCCTTTGAAATCATGGAAGGTCATAAATTTGCCCTTTTCCAGTTCTTTATAGTGCTGGAAGAAATGCTTTATCTTATCTTTAACGGCATCAGGGACATCCTTTATGTCAGTGTATTCTTTAGACATTGGATCCACCTTATCCAGCGGTACCGCTATGACCTTATTGTCAGAACCTTCCTCATCGCTCATTTCAGCTATTCCGATAGCCCTGCATTTAACTATGGTACCCGAAGGTATAGGTACAGATGAAATAACAAGGACATCCAGTGGGTCCTCATCCTTTGCTTTTGTGTTAAGCACAAACCCGTAATTTGTCGGGTATACCATTGATGTGAAAAGTATCCTATCTAAAACTATATTTTCCACATCAAATTTATATTCAAGCTTTGTGTTTCCTCCCTGGGGAATTTCTATAAATACATAGAAAGATTCAGGGAAATTTTCTGTCTGAACATTAAATTTCATAATTTGTTATTGTTCTATTTAATATAAATATTATCTAAATCTTAGAATTTTCATCAATTAACTATGCCGTTATATTAATTGGTTTTCAGTAATGAGTTAAATTCCAAACAAAAAAATTATATTCACATTTAATATATATTTTAATGGATGATTTTGAAAACAGATATACTTATAATAATGAATTGAAATTTGACCAGGTAAAACGTATTTTATTCGGTGTGGGGCAATCCATGCTCGTTGGCGAACAGTTAAAAGAAATCGGAAAGAAAAATACCATAATTGTAACTGATCCTAATGTTTACAAATTCGGGTTGCTGGACAACATTGAAAAATCACTTTCCAAATCTCAGATAAAGTACGAAGTTTACGATAAAATTTCCAATGAACCTACAATGGATAACATCGTGAATGCAGTAGAATTTGCAAGAAGCAATGGAAAATTTGACTCGGTGGTTGCAGTGGGTGGAGGGAGCGTGCTTGATACCAGCAAGATGGTGGCATCCATGGTAACCAATAAGGGAGAGCCTGCAGAATACTTAACGCCAGTCGAGGATAAATTTAAAAATCCAGGGCTTCCCAAGATTTTAATACCCACAACAGGGGGAACAGGAAGCGAAGTTTCAAACATGTCCGTTGTTATAAACCGGGAATCCATGTATAAAACATGGGCAGCCAGCAGCAACCTTCTTGCAGATACTGCAATAGTAGACCCTGTACTGAATGTTAGTGCACCCCCCAGGACTACTGCAGCAAGTGGAATGGATGCCCTTGCGCACAATGTGGAGGGATTAATCAGCAAAGAAGCAAATCCTATTTCTGATGGCATAGCCACAAAGGCTGCGTCATTGATTTTTAGAAATTTACGTACAGCTTATAATGATCCTTCTAATATTGAGGCAAGGTCGGCAATGTCAATGTCCGCTATGCTTGGTGGGATGGTAATCACATTCCCATGGGTGGCCGGGCCATCGGTTCTCGGGCATTGCCTTGGCGAAGCTTTTGGGCCAAAATACGGAGCAATACACGGTGTTGCAGTAGGCATGGCATTGCCATACATACTGGATTTCAACATATCTGCTGCCTATAACAAAATAAGCTCACTTGCGAGGATATTCAATATACGTTATAAAGGAGAATCGGCAAGAGTCGTGGCATCAAAGATTCCACCGGCAATAATCCAGCTGCTTGAAGACCTGGAAATGCCTACAACACTGAAGGATATAAATTTCCCAGCATCGGATATTGAAAAATTTGGTGATTATATATTTTCATCAAGGCAGAAACTCTACGATCTCCCCAGATTTAATCCCAGAAGGCTCACAAAAGAAAATTCTATCAGGCTAATACAGAATATGTATGATGGGACACTGGAAAACCAGGTAAGGTAATTACAATGGAAACATATAAAATGTTTATAAATGGTGAGTGGGTAGAATCATCAGGGAAGCAGGTTCTGAAAGTACTGAATCCCTCTACAGGATTGGCTGTTGCCAGTGTCCAATCTGCATCCAGAGACGATGTCAGGAAAGCTATAGAATCGGCAAGAAAATCATTTGACTCAGGAGCCTGGAGCAGGGCCACCCCCGGTGATAGGTCAAATGTCCTTCTAAAAGTAGCCGATCTTATAGAGCAGAACCAGGATAAATTTATTAAAGTTGAAACTGAAAATTCCGGGAAAAGTATAAAACAGATATCCGGTTATGACATTCCATATACCATAGACAACATACGTTTTCTGGCAGGAGCCTGCAGGATTCTTGAAGGGAAAGCAATGAATGAATATGTTGCAGATGGGACAAGTGCAATAAGGCGTGAGCCCATAGGGGCTATTGGGATTATAACACCATGGAATTATCCATTAATGATGGTTGTTTGGAGAGCTTTCCCTGCCCTTGCAATGGGCAATTCTGTCGTGGTAAAACCAGCCAGCTATACACCATTGACAACACTTATGCTTGCGGATATAATGAAAGAAGCAGGTATTCCGGATGGAGTGTTCAATGTTATTACAGGTCCGGGCAGCTCTGTCGGAGAGGAAATGGCAAAAAGCGAAAAGCTGGACATGATAGCATTTACCGGTAGCACAGAGGTTGGAAAACGTCTGTCAGTACTAGCTGCTTCCAATTTAAAAAAAGTTTCACTGGAACTTGGCGGAAAGGCACCGTTTATAGTTTTCAAAGATGCTAATATAGATGCTGCGGTTGAAAGTGCCATTGTGGGCGGATTGGTAAACAACGGCCAGGATTGTGCAAACTCAACAAGGTATTATATACAGGAAGAGGTGTTCGAGAAATTTGTTTCAAGGTTGAAAAATAGGATACAGAAATTAAGAATTGGGGACCCGATGGACCCGGCAACTGATATGGGGCCATTAATATCTGAAACCCAGAGAGAAAGGGTTGAGGGATATATAGAAAAAGGGATTAAAGAAGGCGGAAAATTGCTTTCAGGAGGAGAGAGGCCTGAGATACCGGGCCACGAAAAAGGTTATTATATAAACCCTGCACTTATTTACACAGAGAATGAGGATTCTGCAATTGTAAAAGAGGAGATATTTGGCCCTGTATTTACCATATTAAAATTTAAGGATTATAATGATGCAATAAGAAGAAGCAACGACGTTACTTATGGACTCGGTTCCTCTGTCTGGACATCGGATATTACCACAGCCATTAGAGCTACAAGGGATTTAAGATTCGGAACAGTCTGGGTCAATGAACATGTTGTAGTGCCCTCTGAAATGCCATGGGCAGGATATAAGGAAAGTGGCCATGGGGCATCATTATCACCCTATTCCCTGGAAGAATTTACATATATAAAACATGTATATTTTGATCTAACAGGGAAGGTAAGAAAAGACTGGTATGATCAAATATTCAAAGGATAATAATATATTAATCTGTGGTAATCACCTCTGAAAAATCTTCTGACCCGGCATTCTCCAGGTCTTTTCTCTTATTTTTATACAGGTATAATCCAAATATAAATGCACCCAGAACCCATAATCCAGCCAGAATAGGCGATAGTATATAGGGCCACGTCAGTTCATCAAATGCAAATGCTATAATTGGAATTAGAATTATAAGCGAGGCTACTGGTATTATTGCATCCTTGACAATACTATACTTAATTTTATTGTCTTTCCTTGCATATCTTATATAAGCCAGGCTTGACATTGCATGTGCCGATACCAGGCCGATCCCTGCCATGGCCCCTGTTATAATTGCAGCGTCAAATGGGCCGAATGGAAATGACAATCCCATGGAAACAATAAGTGCTATAATTGAAACGAGAATGACCGCACGGTATGGTGTTTTATATTTTTTATGGGTAACTGCGAACCACCGGGGAAAAACTCCATCACGTGCCATGGCATAGATAACTCTGGACTGCACTATAGGATTCGCAACAGTATATGCAATATAGCCATTAAGTATGAAGAACAGGAGTATTATCTCTCCCGGAAGCCCGAAAAATCTATGCCATATAATTAATCCAGGATCAGGCGATGTTGCATAGCTGGTCATGCTGGTCGGCCCCCATGCAATTGTCAGTGCATACATAGCTGATATAAGTGTTGCGCCCGCCAGTATGGCCGCTATTATTATGGCCCTTGGAATATTGAATTTGGACTGTTTTGTTTCCTCACTGATGCCTATAACTGTACCGAGCCCCCCATAAGCTTCAATACCATATAATAACGCGAAGATGAATGGAATTACATTAATCCCTGAAAGGGAAAACACGCTTAAAGTATTTGCAGGCCCCATTGTAAATATAATATACCAGCTTGTTGACAGAAGGAATATGACCTCAACCGTGGCGGTAATAAGTAGATAGACCAGGGAGGGCTTTATGCCGAAATAGTTAAACAACAAGCCGGTTGCGAAGGGAATAAGTATCAATGGCACCCAGATGAATGGTATTGAAGATATTGCAGGGCTCAATAGAAATATGACTGAAGCAAAACCAAGAAGGCCGAAACTTGGATAAATTATCATTTCGTCAAGAAGGTAAATCCAGCCATTCATAAACCCGTAAAAGCCCCCCATTCCATGTCCGCCGATTGCATAATACCCTCCAGCATGTGAAACTCTCTGGCTAAATCTATAATTTGTATTAACCATTAAAAGGTAAATGACCCATGATAACAACACAGCCAGCGGCGATGCTCCAAGTGCAAAAAGTGCAACGCCGGTAAGCAATATTCCGATATCACCGGAAGGTGCAACATGTGTATATGCCTGAAAAACAGCATGCCATTTGCCCACTGCTCCTTTTTTCAGTTGAAATTTAGATTCGAGTACAGGTTCATTATTATCCATTCGGATATAATTTTTAATTACATATAAACATTGACAAAAATATATCAGAAATTGTTAAGCATTAGCATACATTATGTGTCAAAACGTTTACATTGTTATAAATCACGGCCTTGAATTATTAAATCATGTTTTCTTTTTATCCTGCAATATATAAACAATTGTTCATGCTTAATCAACATAGGAGGTTACGGAATTTTCTGTTCTATATATTGTGTAAGTACACCATCTTTAAGGTTAATTAATCATGAATTATTCAGCCCCTTCTCTGCAAGCATTTTCTTAAGCTTTTTATTTCCAGCCTTCATCTTTCTTATATCAGTACCTATCCTTGCAGCATCAGGCCTAATGCTATCCAATCTAAATACAGCATAACTCTTTTTATTTATCCTGCATTCACATTATCCCGTAGCAGAAAGCCCACTGTTTCAGCTGTAGGATGAATGTGTAAATTCTATATATTTATAAAATATCAATACTGAGGCATTATACTACTTTTAAGCAAGTTATGCCAGTAAATCCTGAGTATATCATTGATCCGTTAGGACTTGTGTAACTGGTTTGAAACGCCTCTGTCCCCCGGTACAGCATGCCTCAGGCAAAAGGCATATTCAAATTGCATGTAGACAGAGATGCGTACAAAGGGAACACTGACACCCCTGGAGAGGCAACATCATAACCGGTAGCTACCTTAAAACTCAACAACTGGTTCCTGCAAAACCGTCCGGACTGTGAGGGATGAAGACTAATCATAAGGAAAAGTAGGAACCATACTTTAGCAGTGGGAGTATGTCAGCTAATCTTATAAGTACCTCG
>JAKBQO010000078.1 GCA_021835185.1 Thermoplasmata archaeon | reverse complement strand
CAACAGGCAATACCATATTTCTAAGTGGAATTCCGCTCTGTGGAAATCATTCAAAGGCTTACACAAAATATTCCCGGACCGTAAAGGAAATAGAGGATGAGGCGGGAATATCCATTGAGGAAAAATGTGCAAAATGCGGGAAGGAAGCCACAAGGTTTACAATTTCACTCCCAAAGGCGGGTGCTATACTTGGGATGCTTGGTTTTTACACTGGTTTTGATATCACAAAACTGGGGCGTTTTTATGGAGATTATTCCAGGGTCCTCCATCCATACGGATTTTACAATTATCCTGGACATTTTTTGATTAATCTATGGAGCATTGATTTTATACGGCTCGGCGTGGAGCTTGATAAAATATTATTTTAGGATTATTGATAGGAAAATTAAACGCTCTGCCCATCGAAATAAGTATGCCTTTTTATGGCTTTCCCGCTGGAAAATGTATACACATCAACGAAAGTTGTGTGGGATTTGCTGCCATCCTTTAAAATACCATTGAATTCTCCTTCAACAATCACATAAGGGTCGCTTGCTATGATATTCGATAGGGTATGGTGACCCTCTTTTATTATTCTATTCTTCTGATAAAACTCTTTAAAGTTTGCCATGCCCTCTATAGGTTCGTATCCGGGTCGTTTGTAAACTATGTTATCGGCAAATATAGAAAACAGGGTATCCAGATCATTTTTATCTACAGCAATATAATATTTTTTTACAGTATCTTTCAGGTCTTCCATTATTGCATATTTATTCTCATTATAAATTACTTTTGAACATTATAATGAATCTTATTTATGGCGCGGCATGAAACACCCGTTTACATGAATATTGCCAAATTTAATATCAATAAAATATAACTGCTTGCTGGAAAAACACATTCTAAAATAATCTGTTTATTTATAAAAATCTGTTATTATAATATACATAACCATTTATAATAAAGTTAAAGATAGTGTTAATAATTATGGTAATAATGTTAAAAAACAGAAGCATTATTTCAATCTCTGACCTTGACGGTGAAGACATAAATGAAGTATTTTCCCGGGCAGATAAGATGCTTGAAAATATAGAATCAGGAAAGAAAATTAATGTTATGTCCTCTAAAATACTTGCAACTCTTTTTTATGAACCCAGTACACGGACACGGCTATCCTTTGAATCAGCAATGGAACGGCTTGGAGGTTCAGTAATCAGCATGGCTGATTCAAAAACGTCCTCGACTTCAAAGGGAGAAACACTTGCGGATACTATAAGAATAGTGGAATCCTATTCCGATCTTATTGTAATCAGGCACCCTCTTGAAGGAGCTGCATTTCTTGCATCCAGATTCTCATCAAAGCCCATAATCAACGCAGGAGATGGTTCTGGTGAGCATCCCACACAGACCCTTATTGATCTTTATACAATAAGGAAAGAATTCGGTTCCATAGACGGCAAAACCATAACTATTATTGGTGACCTTAAATATGGCAGGACAGTTCATTCACTGCTCTCTGCCCTCTCGAGGTATAATGTCACTGTTAACCTTGTCTCTCCGGAAAATCTTGCAATACCGAAACATGTATACAATGACGTAAAGGGCAGGCTAAATATGAATATTTCAACTGACATTACTAAATATCTCGGGGAAACCGACATACTTTATGTTACAAGGATACAGAAAGAGCGGTTTACGGATAAGAATGAATACGCACGGCTTATCGGTTCATATAAAATAACTGTAAGTGATGTGAATAAGTTAAAGAAGGGAGCTATTATAATGCACCCTCTTCCAAGGGTAGACGAAATCTCCTCAGAGGTAGATAATACTCCTGCTGCAAGATATTTCAAGCAGGCATATTATGGGGTACCTGTTAGGATGGCTATAATTTCTATGATAGCAGGTGAATAAAATGGATAAAACGTTAAAAATATCAAAAATAAAGGATGGGACAGTAATAGACCATATAGCCGCCGGGAAAGCCCTGAAAGTCCTTGCCATTCTTGGCATTGACGAGTCAAATTCTATAAGTATTGGCATCAGGGTCACCAGTGAGAAGCTTGCCTATAAAGATGTCATAAAAATAGAAAATAAATTCCTTGAAAAACTTGAACTGGACAAAATAGCACTCATAGCAAATGAAGCCACTATTAGCATAATTAAGAATTATGAAATCATAGAGAAGTTCAAGCTTGATATGCCACAGGTGTTTAAAGGCATAGTTAAATGTGCAAACCAGAACTGTATAACAAATGCTGGTGAACCAGTAAAATCCGAGTTTATGACTGTGAATGCTGACCCATTAACAATTAAATGTGTTTACTGCAAGAAAGAGATGTCTGGAGAAGAGATAATTAATAATATATAGTAAATTAAAAATAATTGTATATATTATTAACAATAAAACTTAAAGGGTTATAACCTGGCACACAGATATTAATTGTATAATAAAATGTGGCTCCTCCGTATAATTGCATCTATTTCGGTTTCAATGTAATTATGAATAAATGTGTTATAAAGCCATTGACCTGGTACAATTTTATCATCACGGCATCAGGTGCTGAGAATCATATATCCTCCTGAATTTTTCCATATTTTTTCTTTCTTAAGGCCATGTATTTCCATGTTTCCAAGCCCGTAGACAAAAGTTTCATATTCCCCGCCCTCGCCAGCTATATTTATTCCATATTTTCCATTAATATATTTTAGATGCTGGAAATAATCTCTATCAATTGTAGCGCCAAGGTCACCTTCTCCCAACCCTTCGGCTGATACAGATACAATCATAGCCCGTATATCGCGCAAAATTAACTGGTCTATGATACATTCCTGATTTTTTCTCCACAGGGGGGAGTATATGATAGTATCGGTATCATAGCATGCTCTTTCTATTCTGGTTTTCTGGTAATCTGAAGCTATGGCACCAGTTATTATGGCATCAATGCCATTCCTGCATATTTCTCCAAGGTAGCTCCTGTAATCCTTTTCGTTGATATATTTAATGCTGAAACCAAGAAGTGAAGCGGCATATTCTGATATCCTCGAGTTTGGATAGTGGAACATCATTGAATACTCTTCAGGAACAACTGTTACCCCGTAGATAATTTCATATCCCTGTTCCACGGCCATCATAGCCGACAAAAACGAATCCTTGCCGCCGGAAAATAACGCTACAGCTTTCATATTATTCAGTGATCAAGTGCTACCCTGATATTTAATTCATCCCCATCCTGAAGTTTTAAATCTTTTCGAAGGAACTTATCCGAAATGATCTCAACAATATCGGTATAATTGCTTCTTTCAGGGAAAATTAGCCATGCCCTGGTACCATCGATTCTCCCTGAGAAACATTTTACCCCGCCGAATGTCCTTTCCTTATCTTTAAATCCACCTATATGTATTCCATCGGCACTGCGTATCCTTCTCAGAACGTTTTCATATTCAGGAAAAATTTTTATATTCAATGTGCCAGGGTATGGCGAAATTCCTAATTTGTCGAGAAATTGGGCCATGTAACCTTCCTGGGAAATGTAATATTTTCCCTCTCCCAATCCACTCTGTATCTCTCCTTTTAAATTAAATTCCTGCCGCATCTCAAGAATGGAATTGAGCTGGTTTAATTCCGAATATAGCAGATCAAGGGAGGGCTCCAGCAATGTAATCTTCTGTTTCCTGTTCTGCAATGTCCTTTCGATATATTTTTTATCAGCCAGTTCTATAATAAACCGTGATGATGTTTGCTGGCTAACACCGAGTTCCTCAGCAAGTTCGCCTGATGAAATATATACTGTATTGCCTGAACCGGAGAGCTTTTTAAGTATCTTTATTGTATTGTATAAGTTATAATCCATGTATGGGTATATCTCTATAATATTTATAATATTTTTAATGGCTATAGGAATCAATAAAACTGAAGGTTATTCTGGTTGCCCATTGTAACACACGGAATTCCCTTATTTTTCAATATTTTGCGAAAACGCCTGTCGTTTGTAAGAACCGCGGCATTTAATGATTTAGCAACCACCATTATGCAGAAATCTCCTTCACCATGGGATTCTATGTTTTTAAACCTTTCACTATATTTCAAGGCTGCCTTTGCATACCATTTTGTTGTTGCCAGCCCACGCAATTCGGCCAGAACGCATGCGGGGATAAGTGGCTCCATCCTCGGGGTTATTGACATTATGCCATTTTCAAGATCAATTTTGTTTTGAATTGCATAAATCAATATATTGGTATCCAGAATTATTTTGTCCATTATTTTACGACTTCCCCTATTGCTATATTTTTCCTGATTTTCTTGATCAATACTTTTGGGCGTTCTCCCTTCTTTGTTCCCGGCACATATATTGTGAAATCACCATAAAATGCATGCCCTTCTCCGGATTTGCCAATTTCTGTGATCTGGACTGTGTAGGTTTTTCCTTCAGTAAGCTGGTCTTCGTTTTCCTTAATTTCCCTTGAAGCTTTAATTGGATGCTCTGCACCGCACGCCTTACATACGAGAAGGTATGTCCTGCCAA
Organism: Thermoplasmata archaeon; assembly: GCA_021835185.1. Next base: position 2,344 of record JAKBQO010000078.1, on the reverse strand, counting down.
CTTTCTCTATTGTAGTATCCGGCGAGGAACATTCATAGCAGAGTACATATGTAGCCATATAGGCATTCAATTTTTCCCTGATCTCTTCTTCCCTGAGTTTTCTATTGATAATAAGCCGCCTGCCGGCTACGGAAGCTCCTATCCCGAATTCCTTTGTAAAATATTTTACCAGATCCTCCGGATTCCTGTTTAGCATCTCTGTAATATCAATAAAATTCCTGATAATAGTAGATTTTCCCTCGTATATTATCTCCGGTTCAGGCACCTTTAGCCGATCTTCTGTCCGGTTTTTGGACGATAGAACGCCGGATGCATCCTTTAGTAATTTATTATAATCAAATTCCATAATATCTAATTATAAACACGTTAATTAATATTGTTTTATTATTAATTTTTAAAATTAAATGTACAAAATAAAATTAAAAAAAATTAGAGTTTGATGATTTTATTATTTGTATTCCTGAATCCTTTATTTTAAGGCTAATTAACTTATGTATATTATTTAGCTCTAACAAATTAAATGTACATTTCTAGAATATTGTCCTTACAAACAATAAATTTAAATACAGATATATCTATTAACATAATAATGACAGAAAAGAGTGAAAAGCTCACCATACGTATATCTAATGACGAACTCGAAGAAATAGATTCTTTTCTCTCATACAACAGCAATTATGCGAGCCGGTCAGAATTTATACGAATGGCTGTATTAGAATACATTTCCATAAAAAGGATAGGGATAATCACCAAAAATAACAGTATCCATCCGGATCCACTTATTGAAAAAGCAATTAGCAAAATGGTGTCAGCTGGATTCTACAAAAGCATAGATGACGCATATGAGGAAATAATAAAGGAAGCATGGAGGCAAAATCTGATATCTGGGATGTTGAAAGCCACCGGTGATGAATTTAGCAAAATTGAAAAAATACTTGAGGAGGAAAAAAGATATGATAAATTATGACGATCTTGAGGAGATGCTGGCTAATACGGATGTTAAATATTTCGCTTTTATAGGGGATGATCGGAATATATTAACAGGATTTAAAGAGAATATAAGGAATGTTTCTACTTTTGTCGCTGTCAGAAAAATGGCTAAAAAAATTTCTGTTGAGGAATATACAAATACAAAATTAAAGAAAGTGGAGCAGGATGATACCATGGTAATAGAGCAGGAAATAAAAATGCCTGACTATAAGTTCGTAAGGCTCGGGGTATTCAGATCAATGGAAGATGTAATCTCACAGGCAATTGATGAACCTTCCATGTATGTGTTTATAGATTCCGGAACCACTTTTGACTCACTATGCAAATACCTGTCATCGGCAGAAATACCATTTCTGCACATAAAATACAACCGTAACGGGCTGGCTCTCAACGGGAGAAGGTTTTCATCAATTAGCAGTTTAACGGGCTATATTATGAAAAATTATTATCTTTAGCCTTTCCTCCTATCACTGAAACATAAATATTTTCAAGATTATCGAATTTTTCCACATATTCTATTTTAAGCCCCTGCTTAATTAAATCACCTATTATATCGTAATTGCTGAAGCTTGGGTTTTTCTCAATTATAAACACATTTCCATCCCGGGAATAATCTTTTATTTTGTCACCGGTTATGTCGATACTGTTCGTGGCTGTAATTTTTAATAAACTCCGCTCAGCAGACATAGCTGAATCATATTCTATTTTCCCGCCGTTAATAATTATAGTCCTGTCACATAACTCACGCGCTTCAGAAATCAGGTGGGTGCTCAGAAGAACTAGATGCTCCTTAGCTATATCTTTTATAATATTCCTCACATCAACCATGCCCTTTGGATCAAGACCGAAAGTAGGTTCATCAAGTATTATTATTTCCGGGTTTCCAAGCATTGCCACTGATAATGCAAGCCTCTGTTTCATCCCGCGTGAATAGGTGCCGGTTTTTCTATCGGCATATGCATCTATCCCGGTAAGTTCCCCGAGGCGTTTCATCTCTGATTTGAATTCGTCCTTCCCGATGCCTTTTATCTTTGATGTAAATTCCAGAATCTCATATCCTGTAAGGTAACTGTAAAACTCTGGCTGTTCGATAAGTGCACCAACAGGTTCAAGTGCCTTTTCTGGATAAATTGCAACATTTACATTATTTAATTCAACCTTGCCATGTGACGGTTTTATTATGTTCGTGCACAGTTTTAACATTGTAGTTTTTCCTGCTCCATTGGGGCCAAGCAGTCCGGTACACCCATGCCCTTCTATTTTAAGGTTTATTGAATCAAGTGCCTTTATCTTTCTATAATTTTTTGTTAAACTGTCAAGATATATTTCCATCAGGACACCTCCTTTTTATCGA
>JAKBQO010000077.1 GCA_021835185.1 Thermoplasmata archaeon | reverse complement strand
ACCACCGGACAGATATACAGCCTTAAAGCCTTTCCTCTCTGCCAACATGGCAGAAAACGGATTATAAACGCCTGGAACAGATAAAAATTTATTGTCGAGAAGATTAGACAAGTTCCGACACCTCCCTGTCTTCCATTGTCCACATATCCTTTAGGGAATCTGTAATTCCTGTAAGCCTGACAAATTTTGATTCGATTTCCCTGTCATCCATAGGATTCTTATAATGCCCTCTGGGTATTTCTATCTCGCTTTCAATCTTCTTTCCATTGCACTTTGCTTCGAGTCTTATGGGCAATTTATCCGGATACTGTTCTGTGAATTCCTTCAACTCTGTTACGTGGATTTTTCCCATCAGTTCAGAAATCTGCTTATTTCTTATATCATTATAATTGTTTACCCAGAAATCCTTATTGACCAGAGTAGAAGCTATGATGAAGGGAAGGCTATGGTCTGCGGTTTCCTTGTTTTCCGGATGCCATTTCTCCTTATCAGCCAGTATAGAAACTGCTGCCTCATAGGTATAAACTTCTATTGAATCGGTATGATGCAAATCAATGTCATTAACAAGTTTCAATGAAGCTTCAACTGCAGCCATGGCATGGTATTCAACAGGATATTTCTTAACGTATGTTCTCATAATTCCATTAACTTTGCTGCCCTCCAGTTTTGAGAAATCCATATCAGGGGCAACTATGTTTTTGAACCCCATTTTGCCTGACAATGGCTCGGTTGGCGATGTAAATCCATACAATGTTGCCAGGGTCCCGAAAACTGAATTTCTGGCGCTATTTGCTGCTGCGCCCGCCTTCCACATTGTGAGACCACCAACCCTTGGCTGCCTTAATGCCACATGGGGAACAAGAGCTATTGATATTGCATTTATTGTCTGGCTTTCATCAAATTCCAGCAACCTGGAAAGTGCTGCTGCCATGGCTATTTCTGTAAAATTGACATGATCATAACCTTTTGCCCTGAGAGAGGTGGAGTCGCATAGCCTTGTGCCTATTTCATAACCGACTGCTGCTGCTGTGATCAGGTCTTTTCCTGTTTTGTTGAAAATGGAAGAGAGTGATACCAGTGGTCCAAACATATCGCTTGGATGCAGTGGTTCAAGGGAAAGATAGGTGTCATTAAAATCCATATATCTTATAAATAATGAATTTAAGAATGCAGAATAATCGGGAGATGATGTGCCCATGCCTATAATCTTGGCATTGCCAGGATATAATCCTATCATTTTTTTTATTTTTAACGCCGCCGGAGAATCTATAGATGAATAGGCAACTCCAAGAGCATCTATGAATCTTCGCTTTACTTCATGCTTTACGTCTTCTCCTATACTGTTATAGGATACCCCTGTAATAAATTCAGCCAGTTTATTTTCAATAGCCATAATAAATAATAACATCAAATAATATATTGTTTGTTATTGAGAAATTGATAATGAGATTAATTGCATACACGAAAAATTAATAAAGAAGATTAAATTAATAGATTAAATTGGCCAGCAAAAATAATAAAAAAAATAATAAAAGTACAAAGAAAAACAATACTAAAAAAGAAAACTACACCGGATTTATTAAAAGCCGGAATTTTAAATGGACTGTAATAGGTACTGCTATTATAGTGGTTATTGTGCTGCTTGCTGTTTTTAATCCATTCTTTGAACCTCCGGCAAGTATACACCCTGACACATATTATAAAGTTTCAGATGGAGATCTTCTATCAAATGGAAGCTCGGCTGTATTCTTTTTATCATGGATTGGATGCCCCATAGGCGCAACAGATTCCTGGGCTATTTATTCTGCGATTAACTCTACCAGTGATATATATAGCCATGTGATGCTTCATTCAGCTTACAAGAAAGATATATACTCTAACGGCGTTACAGGCCAGCCAGGGCTATTATTCAATGGAAATTTTACATTTACAACATCCGGGCATAAATTTACCTTTTACCCACTATATATGTACAACGAAACAATGACGGGCACAGTAAATAATAAAACTATTAATGGAACGCTTGCTTCATACGGGCTATCACTAATAAACCAGACTTATCCTGCAAAGGTTGCAGCAATGTTCAACAGGTATGCAGCAGATATTACTTATAAAGGCCATCTGGAAACTACATTTATTATAACTGGCCCCCATGGAACATACATATTAAATGCGTTTATGTATGATCCTGTATCTGGCGGAATACTGGGGACTGGTTCACCTGATTATCCAAACTGGACTCCTAATTCTCCGCAACATGTAATGTCTCATTTATCTGAATCAAAAAGTATAGCAGATGCAGCCGGGACATTTATGGGATATCTTGACAAGGCACAATGAAATCCACAATATAATCCTGTAACATGAAATTACATGTTTATCCTTAACTTTGATTTTAACTACAATATTGAATGTGTTTACTACTAAAAAGACAGATTTACTTAAATAAAAAAATAATTATAATTAATTTTTTATGAGTTTCCAGTCACTTTTTGCTGCAACTTTACCCTTTTTCTTCTGAACATAATTGTATGCAGAAAGTGCTGCTATAGCCCCCTGCCCGGCAGAGATAACAGCCTGTTTATAGGGGGTATCCGTAACATCGCCACATGCAAATACTCCATCCGTAGAAGTTTTGCAGTATTTATCAACAACTACCTCATTGTTCTCATTCAGATTTACCAGGTTTCTGACAAATTCGGATTTAGCAATATAGCCTTTCTCCGCAAATACACCGGATAATTTTACTGTTTGATTGTTCCCACTTGTTTTGTTCTGGAAAGTAATGGATTCAACGGATTCTGAACCATTAATCGATCCAGGCACACTATCAAAATATATTTCTTTATTTTCTATGCTATTAACGGTCTGGAGAAGCTCATCCTCCCCCGACAGCTTTTTAGCATTGGTGATATAATAAACTTTTCCGGCAACCGATGAAAGGTATACAAGAGCTTCGAGTGCATGGCTCCCATTCCCGACTACCGCCACGTCCTTACCTTTAAAGAGTGGCCCATCACAGATTGCACAATATGAGATGCCATGCCCTTTTAATCTGGATTCACCTTCTACATCAAGGTCTCTTGGAGTTTTTCCGAATGCGAGTATTAAGGACATGGATGAGTATTCTTTGCCTGCTGTTTTCAGGGAAAATTTATCATCTGCCTTTGAAATCTTTAAAACTTCATCGTACACAAATTCTGTTCCATAATACTCTGCCTGTTCCTTGAACTTATTTGCCAGTTCAAATCCACCGATCATATCAAAGCCAGGATAGTTCTGAATATCTGTTGTAAGCAAAGCCTGACCGCCTATATCCTTTGTTATTACAAGTGTTTTCATTCCCTGCCTTGCAGCGTAAATTGCAGCAGATAGGCCGGCAGAAGCACCGCCAACTATTATGGTATCATAGGAATCCATGATATCACATTCATGCCAGGCTTTTAATCTTCTGTGCCAGAACTTCTTTAGGTACAACGCCTATTGACATGTCGACAGCTTTTCCGTTTTTAAAGAACAGTATTGTAGGTATGCTTTCTATTCTGTAATTTCTTGATGTAACTGGATTTTCATCCACATTTACCTTGCCGAAATTAGCAACATTTGCATATTCCTTTGAAAGCTCATCCACAACAGGAGATAGGTATCTGCACGGAGCACACCATGCTGCCCACATATCTATGACTGATAACTTCGATGAACTTACGAATGACTGGAAATTTCCATCATTCAACTCTACAGGTCCGCTGGTTCCTGAACTTTTGCCAAATACATTATTGTTTTCCATTTTAATTACCCTACCAATAGCACAGCTAATCTGATAGCTATGTTATTGTTACTATATTATAAAGAAATATTTAACTGTATTGTATTATATTGTATAAACAATACAATACCGTTATATAGAAATTTGTTATACAGTGCATATGGGTTCATTTAACCAGATACTGGACGAAAATGCAACATGCAGGGACATGTTTGAATATTTCTTTGACCTATCACCAGCAGATGTAGCTGTCCTCTATTCCCTTGATAATGAAACAGGGGCAACACTAGATGACATTGCATTGAGGGTCCACAAAGACCGGACAACGGTATTCCGCTCCCTTCAGAGGCTTGTTGGAACAGGAATTGTAACGAAAAAGAAAAGTATCCTTGAAAAGGGAGGATATTATTATTCATACTCCAGGATTAGCAAAGCAAAAATAATAGAGCTTATCAATAACCGCGAAGGGGAATTCCATTCTGTACTTCAATGCCTCCTCAAAGATATGGAAAGTGAATTTGAAAAATAAGATGGCAATCAAAAATATTAATATTGATTAGCAATTATTATAGTAATGATCAAAATACAGGAAGAAAAAATAGACCATGAAACACTGGTAAATGAAGTTAAAAATGATAGGGCCGGCGCCATCGTCACATTTTATGGAACAGTTAGATCAATAGATGAAACTTCTGATGATATTATAGCACTGATATATGAAGCATATGAAGAGATGGCAATTAAAAAAATAGAAGAAATAATAAAAGACGCACAGAAAAAATATCCGGTAATCAATGTGGCTGTGATTCAGAGAATAGGGCGCGTAAATGTTGGTGAGGACTCCATAGGCATAGCTGTTTCCTCTGAACACAGGGATAGTGCATTCCATGCCTGTGAATTTATAATAGACAAAATAAAAATTTTGCCACCTATATGGAAAAAGGAGGTTTACTCCTCAGGCGAAGTCTGGAGGTCAGAGGCATAGCCTTTTTTAAAATATTTTGATTTTCCTGTATAAACTGCTATGACTGTAAAGGCTGCAACTATTATGAACAGGATAATAGTGTTGAATTTTAATCCAACAAGAACAAGAATGGCTCCACCTGTTAAACCGCTTACGGCTTCTGTAATCTTATTAAACATATAATTCCAGCCATTGCCCACGCCCCTTAATGATGTGGGAATAAAACCATTGAGTACGGCATTGTAAGCCATGGGGCCTGAATAATTCATAAAGATAATAATTATTGAAAATGGAATAACAAGGTATACAGGCAGAATGCCAGCGAATGTTATGAAAAGTGCAAATATTGCTATTGCAGCTATTATTGAGGGAATAACCGATGCACGGTAAATGCCTAAATGTTTAGCCATTACTGGCGAAATTATTGCGCCGGCAAAACCAAAACTGTATATTATAGCATCAGCCCCCAGTATCTGATAAAATGTAAACAGCTTTAAGGTTTCCAGCATGTATGTAATATAAAATGCGAATCCCCAGCCTATGAATCCAACTATGCCATTCAGGGAAAAGGCAAAAACCAGTTCCCTGTTAAGGCCATTGCGGAATAATGAAATAAGATTTTTCAGGGTTACATGGTTTTTCTGGCCGGATTGGTTTATATTTATATCCTCTCCATAAACGTGCTTTATTACATCTTGGGTTTCTTTGTATTTTCCATTTCCATAAAGCCAGATAGGGGTTTCAGTCATTCTTGACCTTAATAAGAGTATTATGGCTGCAAAAATACCCCCTATGACAAATATATAACGCCAGACCGAATCATTATGTGTTATGTGATATAGGAGAAATACAGAGGCAATGGCTATTAACGCAACAACTGAAAAACTGTATGCCCATAATGAGTAATAATGGTTTCTCTGTTTCCTGCTGATATATTCATAAATATATGAAAATCCGGTTGCAACGTCGCTTCCAATGGAAAAGCCCATTATGAGCCTGAATAAGGTAAATTCAAATATATTAGTAGAAATGGCGATTAAAAATGCGAATATAATGAATACTGCCATATTATACATTAAAAGCCTTTTCCGGCCAAATTTATCGGTAAGATATCCACCAAGAATGGCCCCGGCAATGGCACCTATGTTCGCTGCGGCTACCGAGATGCCAAGCATGGCACCGGCTGGATGGAGATCTGCCTTAAAAAAATCGAGGACAAAGCCAAATGATGTTAAATCCCAGACATCGAGAAATACGCTGGCGGAAGCTATAAATACCATATATGCACCCTTTATATTATTGTGCTTATATACAAAATCAGCAACGGTATTCGATTCCATTGAACTGGTTAAGCATCATGAAAATATAAATATTTGCGAATGACCATGAAAAACCTTTAAGCCTCGCCTGTATTTAGAGCATCATGAAAATATAAATATTTGCGAATAAGCCCCGGAAATAAGAAAGTATTATTAGTTAGCAGGCTTTACATTTATCATGCAAATATCAGGTAAAAGTGCTATCCAGGAATTGATAGATAAACTTGGCAAAGATATTATTTTAACGACCAAGGAAGAATTAATACCCTATATGAAGGATGCTTCATATATTAAGGGAAAAATGCCACTGGCTGTTTGCCTTCCAGAAAATGCAGACCAGATTTCCAGCATACTCAAAATATGCAATAAATTTAAAATCAATGTTACTGCAAGAAGCGGCGGCACTTCACTCACCGGTTCATCGGTAGAAAGCTTTGACGGAATAATTATAAGCACCATGAATTTAAACAGGCTCCTTGAACTGGATTTATCCTCAAGGTATGTGGTATGTGAACCGGGAGTGAGGATAGATATATTGAATACGGAGCTTAAAAAGCATAATTTTTTTTACCCGCCTGACCCTGCCAGTTCAAGGGCATCAACAATAGGTGGCTCATTGTCCACCAATGCAGGAGGATTGCGGGCAGTAAGGTATGGAGCCACAAAGGAATGGGTGCTTGGCATGGAAGTAGTTCTGCCAACAGGGGAAATTATAAGGACCGGCGAATACACATTGAAACGTAGTGCAGGCTATGACCTTACTGCATTGATGATAGGAAGCGAAGGAACACTGGGGATAGTCACAAAAGCAGTATTAA
>JAKBQO010000076.1 GCA_021835185.1 Thermoplasmata archaeon | reverse complement strand
AATCTAAGGAGGATATTGTTGCCTGAGGAATGGGTTGGCCATCCGCTCAGGAAGGATTACGACCTCAAAAAAGTTCAGTACGTTAGCATGGATAAGAGTGGAGCAGAGCACGTAAGCTTCGATGAAAAGGAGGGATGGTAGTGTCCCACTGGATAGAATTGAATGTGGGGCCTGTCCATCCATCTACACATGGCATATACAGATTCAGGGTAAAGTTAAATGAAGAAACTGTGGAAGATGTGGATATAACTATCGGGTATCTCCACAGAAATGCAGAAAAAATATGCGAATTAAGTTATTATGCAAATAATACAATATATTTTGACAGGATGGATTACATTGACGCAATGAACATGGAACTTGCCTATCTCAGGGCTGCTGAAACTCTGATGGGCATGGAAGTCCCTGAAAGGGCCCAGTGGATCAGAATGATCATGGCTGAATTGAGCCGTATTGCGGCGAGGATGGTCGGCATAGGCGCACTTGGATTAGATCTTGGAATGCTTACGCCGTTCTTCCACACATTCCATGAAAGGGAAAAAATCCAGAATATTTTTGTAGAAGCTTCAGGGGGCAGGCAGGAAGTAAACTACATGAGCATAGGCGGAGTTTACCAGGATTTTAACGATACAATTATTGAAGAAATCAAAGAATTTATTTCAGGGTTCAAGGGTAAGCTTGAAGAAATAGTAAAAATGTACCTGGACAGTGAAGTATTCTGGCAGAGGAACCAGGGAACAGGCATACTTGAACCTGAAGTCGCACTTGATTATGGTGTTACTGGACCAATGCTAAGGGCATCCGGAATAGCATACGACGTCAGGAAAGATTCACCATATTTATTTTACGATAAGGTGAATTTCGATGTTCCCGTAACAAATACCAAGGATAATTTAGGAAGATTTCTCCTTAAGGCTGAGGAATTAAGACAGTCGATTAAAATAATTGAACAATGCCTTGCTAAACTGCCAGACGGCCCATTTTTCAACCCGAAGGCCAAAAAATCAGCAATGCTTCTACTAAAAGGGCAGGGCGATGTTTTTACGCGGGTTGAATCAGAAAGTGGAGAATACGGCGTGTTCATACGTGGAGATGGTGGATTAAAACCATACAGGATTCACGCCAGAAGCCCATCTTTTAAGAATCTGGCAGTTGTCCCTGTAATGGCACGCGGCGGCCTTATTGCAGACCTGATCGCTACTATTGCCTCAACAGATGCTGTAGCCGGTGAGGTGGATAGATGAGCTTACTATTAAGGATACATCAATGGCTTTCGTTTCTGGGCTATGATGCATCATTTGGATTAGCATACCTGATCCAGACTATAGTCGTTATAGTTTTTGTTGGTATTTCCTTTGTTGCCTTAATTTACATATTCAGAAAATACATGGCAAGAATACAGAGGAGGGTAGGCCCAAACAGGGTTGGTAAATTCGGGCTGCTGCAGTTAATCGCAGATTTATTTAAACTGCTTGGCAAGGAATCTATAATGCCTGCAAAGAGGGATGACCTTGCATATAAGCTGGCTCCAGCAATAGTAATTATTGGAACAATACTGGCTTTCATCCTGCTGCCATACGGCGACCTTGCCTATTTCGGGTCCATTGCAGTTACACATTCCAGAGTTACACTTATACTGATGTTCGGTCTGCTATCTATTTTGCCTATCGGTGAGATACTTGCAGGAATAAGCACAAAAAGCAACTATGCCCTTCTAGGAACTATGAGGGGAGTGGCTAAAGATATATCGTTTGAAATTCCCATGATGATAAGCGTACTGGCAATAGTTATGATAACATCAAGGTCATATGTTACCGGAACAGCCATAACCGGCGGATTAAGCCTCTCCGGAATCGTTTCAAATGAAGTTATACCATATGGTATAATTGAACCTCTGGGATTGCTTATTTTCTACATATCCATGGTAGCAAGGGCATCAATGTCCCCCTTCGATATGGGAGAAAGCGACAGCGAACTAATTTCAGGGTATACAACTGAATATTCGGGTATGAGATTCGGATTATTCTATGTTGGATTATTCGGAATGGTTTACCTTACATCATTCATTATATCAATTCTCTATCTCGGTGGTGCCAATGGCCCATATGAATCCTACGTCGGATTTTTCTACCTGTTAATAAAAACAGTTATACTGGTATTGATAGCATTCGTGGTATGGGTTACCCTTCCCAGAATAAGGATAGACAGGTTTGTCAATCTCGGGTGGAAATATCTTCTTCCACTTTCCATGGCCAATCTGGTCTATGCAGGGTTATTTGTGTTATATATTAGGTGATAAATATGGTTGCAACAGTTAAAGAAATAAAAATGCCGAAAAAGCCGATACCGGTAGTTGGTTCCCTCAAATCCATGCTAAACATGGGTAAATATGTGTTCACGAAGCCAGTTACCACTCAATATCCGGAAGACAAAGGCAAAATTCCAGAAAGATTCCGTTTCCGTATATTCCTTGTACCGGAAGCATGTGTGGGATGTACATTATGTTCAAAAATATGCCCTAACCATAGCATAAAAATGGAGCACTGGGATCTTGACAGAACCGGGTTAGAAGATAACGTTGTCCAGACAGCCAGGGGAGACAGAAAAAATTTGCAGAATAAAAGGAATATATATCCTGATGTAAATTTCGGGACATGCACGGTATGCAGGCAATGTGAGGAAATATGCCCCACAGATGCCATATATCTGACACACCAGTTTGAAGATGCAAGGACAAGGAACAGCTTTACATATTCACCGGAAGAATTAACAATGCAGGAGGAGGATGTTATAAAATGATAGATACCATCATATTCTTCATCCTGGCTGCCATAGCTGTAATAATGGCATTAAGTGCCATAAGCACAAAGAACCTCATACATTCATCAATATTCCTTCTTATACTCCTGTTAATGTTTTCAATAATATTCATCTTTCTGGGTCTGAGTTTTGTCGGGAGTATAGAATTGCTGGTATATGCAGGTGCTGTAGTCATGTTAATTGTTTTCGTTTTAATGCTGACCGGAGGTAAGGACGTTGAAGAATAAGGCACAGAAAATTGCTGCAATCGTGTTTATCATTGTAATTGGAATTAATCTGCTCACCATTAACAAAAGCTTTGCCATAAAGCCACAGGATATAACAGGCATAGGCACACTCTTATTTTCTACCTACATAGTGCCATTTGAATTGCTTTCTGTCCTGCTGGTTGCATCAATAATTGGAGTAATGTATATAGTCGGGGATGATGAAAAATGAATATAATTTACATACTATTTCTTTCAATGATACTGTTTACCATAGGAATCTATGGAGTTACCACCTCGAAGGTTGGAATGAAGGTTATCATATCGCTGGAGATTGTCTTAAACGCGGCCCTTCTGGATGTTGTTGGTGTAGCCACCCTATATTATTCAACATCTGTGGTGGTATTTGCACTATTCGTAATCGCAATAGGAGTCATAGAAAGCACAGTTGGCATAGCTATATTTACTTTAATCTCTAAAAAATACGGGAAAATCAATATTTCATTGTTGAGGGATATCAAATGGTAAGCATATACTACTTCATATTCCTTCTTCCATTATTCGGATTTCCACTTGAATATATTATAGGAAAATACAGGCTTAAATATTCTGGAATTTTCAGCAGCGTGATGGTTCTTGGCTCGCTCATACTGGTTATTCTCGCATATTTATACCTGCTGCACCATAATTTTATTTATTCACACTATACGTGGTTTTATAATATAGATGTGGGTATTTATATAAGCCATCTTACGGTAATAATGGCAATGATGGTGGCTTTCATGTCGCTTATGATTACATTATTTGCCATGTTCTACATGAAGGACGATCCCAGGAAAAATATATACTTTTCAGAAACGTCACTTTTTATAGCGGGAATGCTTGGCCTGGTTGTTTCATCAAACCTCGTCCTCTTTTTCCTGTTCTGGGAAATAGTTGGATTATGTTCTTACCTCCTTATTGGCTTCTGGTTTTTCAAGCCCAATGCCGCCGCAGCTGCGAAGAAAGCATTTATTGTCACACGTGTCGGCGATCTTCTATTTATTATTGGCATGGGTGTACTATTTGCAAAACTGGTAAATATAGTGCCAGCAGGAACAAGCCCCCTGAGTATACCATATCTAATTGACAATGCACAATCTATAGCATCAGCCATAGGGCCAGATGTACTTGCACTTGCAACAATATTATTCCTTGCAGGGGCAGTTGCCAAATCAGCGCAATTTCCATTGCATGTCTGGCTGCCAGATTCTATGGAAGGCCCAACCACCGTCTCAGCATTAATACATGCTGCTACAATGGTAACTGCTGGAGTTTATCTGGTTGCAAGGCTATTTCCACTATTCTACTATTCTGCATCCTTTTCATTATATGCAGTTGCTATAATAGGATCATTCACTGCATTCTACGCAGGAATACTGGCAATAGTTGTAAACGACATCAAAAGAGTTATTGCATATTCAACTATCAGCGAGCTTGGCTATATGATGGCTGCTATTGGATTGGGCGGCGTAATTGGATATTCCGGAGTAACATTCGGAATGTACCATCTTGTAGTCCACGCCGTATTCAAGGCATTGCTGTTCATGTCAGCGGGCGTTATACTGGTAATGTTGATGGAATTAAGGAATATAAAAGACATGGGAGGCCTGTTCAGGAAAATGCCGGTTACTGCTATATTGATGCTCATCGGTGTAGTGACACTTGCGGCTATTCCACCCACAGCAGGATACTTCTCAAGGGACCAGATAATCTCCGGTGCATATGAATACTTTGTAAATTCAGGGAACATAATACCATGGCTTTTACTGGTGTTCGGTGAAATTCTTACCGCAATATATGCATTCAGGCTGTACTTCCTGGTGTTCGCCGGGAAACCAAGATCAAAACTGGCGGAAAAGGCGCACGATCCAAAACTAATATATTTAGTTCCATTGATGGTTTTAGCCTTCCTTTCACTGACACTTGGAATCATCCAGAAGCCATTCTATACATTCCTGGATAGTTCGGTTAACATTTACTCCCCGCCATTTATAATAGCTGCAATACCTGTGATATTTTCTTTTCTTGGAATAGCTATAGCATATGCAATATACCGTTACAATGTAAAAGGATATACAAATATAACTAAAAACCCGCTTTATAAAATAATTAAGAATAAATTCTATTTTGACTGGCTTTACACGGAAATTATTTCCGAGCGGATTATATTGCCAATTTCATACCTGATCGGTGTTGCAGAGAGAAAATTTAATGACAGGATAGATTCAGCAGGGAAGGATATATCTGACATAGGCACAGACTTCAGGAAAATAGAAACAGGTGATATTCCATTCTATGTGGCTTTCCTGATAATCGGCATGATAGTTATTTTCGCCATAATAGAACTCATAGGGGTGATCTAAATGATACTACTTTATTTCTTTATACTATTCTTTATACTAACCGGCTTAAGCTTCTTCGCAGGAAAGCATTCAAAATCAGTTTCACTGGTTTCACTGGGCATACTCACAGTGTTTTTCATTATATATTCAATATTCGATTTCAGGAATTATACCGGAGGAGTAATATCATATTATAATGTGCTATTAACGAGTTTCAGCACCAGCGGAATCACTATCAATATTAATTTCTCCCTTGGATTAACCGGATTCTCTGATCTCCTTGTCATCATTGCACTGTTAATTACTATGTTCTCGATCCTAATGGGAAGCAAATCACACGGAGCTTATTTCTACGGCCTTTTCATGGCAGCAGGGTTCGGACTGGCAGGACTATTCATGGTACGCAATTTCCTGTTCTTCTATATTTTCTGGGAAGTTGTCCTGATACCGGTATTCTTCATTATAGGGAAGTATGGTACAGGAAATAAGGAGAAAAGTTCGTTGAAATTCTTCATATATACGCATATTGGTTCACTGTTTCTGCTGCTCTCTATTTTTACCCTTTCTACTTACTACTTCCTGAAAACCAGCATATTTACATTTCAGATTGGTGACCTTATGAATGTGGCTTTCATAATCGGCATTCCAACATATGCTTTCTATTTTATACTATTCGGGTTTCTTCTGGCTTTCCTGATAAAATTGCCAACGTTCCCGCTGCATGTATGGCTTCCAGATGCATATTACGATGCACCCTATTCCGGAACTATAATGCTTTCTGGAGGGCTTGTGGCAATGGGTGGATATGGCCTGCTGGGCATATTATACCCTATAGCCGGGCTCTTCCCAAAATATCTCGTATATTTTATAATATTTCTGGGGCTTATAAGCATAATATACTTCGCATTTTCTGCCCTGTTCCAGCCAGACCTTAAAAGGATGGCAGCCTATGGAAGCGCTGCGGAGATGTCGTTTATAACTATTGCATTTGGAACTGCTTTGCTGTCAACTGGCTATGTGAGAACGCTTGATCTGGCTGGTGGAATGTACCAGATAATTGCACATACATTCGTTGCGGCACTTATTTTTGCCTCACTTTCACTGGTTTATAAAAGGACAGGAACATCGAGGATCTATGAGCTCGGAGGCCTGAATAGGGAACTGCCAATCCTATCATCTTTCCTGCTGGTCGGTATGCTGGCATCGCTTGGACTACCTTCTCTTGCAGGCTTTATCGGGGAATTTTCAGTTACCATATCCGCATTCCAGAGCATAGGCCTTTATACTCTGTTTATTGTACTTGGGCTTATTGTCATTGCAGCATTTCTCATATGGGCAGCACAGAGAACCATATTTGGATATTTCAACGAGAGGCTTGGGCGGCTCAGGGATGTAAATAAACAGGAGTTTCTCATACTGTTTTTCATTATGGTATGTACCATCTTCCTCGGCGTATATCCAACACTATTCTTTAAAATACT
>JAKBQO010000075.1 GCA_021835185.1 Thermoplasmata archaeon | reverse complement strand
TTTTGTATTCCCTGTTGATCAGATCCAAATCCCTTAATTTATTGATTGTTTCCTGCCCATTTTCCTTATCTACCCTGACATGCAACATTATTTCTACCTGTAGTACCTGTTATTCAATTTACCTGCATTTTCTATTATATCCTTAGCCAGTTTGGTTGAAAATCCAAATATCCGTGAAATATCTTCTACCCTCGCATTTGCTATATCATCTATTGATTTAAATCCATTGTTATATAGCCTGCGGCCACGGACACGGCCAACCTGCGGGATTTCTATTATCCTTATTATCTCTTCTTTTACCCCTTCCTTTATTCTGATATTCAGATGCAAAAGATTGTTCTCATTCTCCTTGTCAAACATACTGCCAAGGCGGTAAAGCGAATACGATATCCAGTCTGCAGATGATGCCTTTGCCTGAATATCTCCCGGCCCTATGCCAAATGTCTCCGCTATTGTATTTATAGGAACTTCATTAATCCATTCATTCAGAATTATTGCTGTTTTCGCTGCGCCCATTGATTCTTCGCTAAAATCAGATATATTATGCCTGTCCAGAAATTCTTCCAGGTATTCATAATCACTGGCACGGTAATTGAACGTGAGCATATCAGGTGTCTTCGATATATAATACAAATACAGTTCCTCCGAAAATTCCAGGTCGAGGCATTTTTTCAGTATAAGCGAACTTACAGGGTCAATATACAGGTCTGAGGTAAGCCTTCCAAATTTTGTTGCGCTGTATATATCATTTTCTTCTGTAATAAAGTCATTATCCTTTAAAAAATACAGAGCACTTTCGAAAGCCAGTTCATAACCATCAATATCGTTCTGGGCGGCGAGAAGGGTTTTCCCATAAAAGTCCTGTATGCCCTTAAGGTCCGTGGCAATTCCAGAGGATATGAGAGCCAGCACATTAAACCTTATCAGGCTATTTGAATCCATCCTCGATATTACAGGTTCCAATTCTCCTGTTAGATATCCCTCTGCTACACGGAGCATCCCGGGTGAAGCTGCATAAATATATCCATACCCTTTTTTATCGTATTTGGGCCTTCCTGCCCTGCCTATCATCTGTTGAATTTCTATCCCTGATATTGGTTTGCTGTATCCATCAGAAAATCTTGTAATATCCCTTATTATGACTGTCCTGGCCGGGAGGTTTACACCTGCAGCAAGTGTTGGTGTCGCCGTCAATATTTTTATGTATCCCTGCTTGAATAATTTTTCAATCATGGTACGCTGGTCATTTGAAAGGCCTGCATGGTGGAACATTACACCATGGGCAACCATATTTGCCTGGGCTTCATTAAAAAGGTCAGGAGGTATTTCCAGTTTCTCGAAATCGTTCTGGAAATCAAAGAAATTAACCATACTCTGGGCATATTTTTCAGCATTTCTCCTGGAATTCCTGAATACCAGCGCCTGACCGCCCGATTCTATGCTTTCCTTAATAAGTGATACTTCATCATCCCTGCCAAGATGCTTTTTTTCACCATCAGTTATAAGATTGCCCTTGAATATTATCCCTGTTTCAAGGGGAACTGCCCTGAAATTGGAAACAACTGTTTCTGCATTCATCCACTCAGCAATTTCCTGAATATTGGAAACAGTTGCTGAGAGCCCTAGTAACAGGATTTCTGGATTGAGATACAGCAATGATGATATAACTGTTTCCAGCCGTGGCCCCCTTGAAGGGTCAGATATCATATGTATCTCGTCAATTATAACAAGCCCGAAATAGTTGAGGATATCCGGGTCCCTGTGCAACATGGAATCAGCTCTCTCCGATGTAGCTATAATAACATCGTAATTTTTAACGAATGATGGTGGAACATCGTAGTCGCCTATAGACATTGTAACCTTTACCCCAAGGTTTCTCAGTGACAGCAATTCGGAGAACTTTTCCATAGCCAGTGAACGGAGCGGAACAATATACATTGATTTCTTTCCTTTCAGATAAGTATCGTAAATAGAAATATACCCTATCAGGGTTTTTCCGGATGCAGTAGGTACGGAAACTATCACATTTTTATTTTCCCTTAATTTAGCAACGGCTTCTTCCTGGTGTTCATATAGAGTGAAATCATTGTTATCTGTAACTTTCAGGAATTCCGATGGGGTAATTTCACTTAACTTCATAATGGATTATGATAGTATGTTTTAAATAGCTATCTACATAAAAAAATTAAATCTATGTTTTCTGTAGACGGCTGTGTCATGAAACTTTCAACACAGATCATGAGAATGAGGCTATTATAATGACCAGAATAAACGCTATTATCATATAGATAATATAATATGATATTGAACTGTTCATAATTTTATAGGCTACAAGCCGGGCGAATTTTCTATACGATTTTGCTATATTTATCATTACAAGCCAGAAAATATCCACAGTTTCTACGCCATCTTCGCTGGTATATGATGTCCTGAGCACCCTTTTAAGTATGAGCCTTATATTGTTGGAATAGTTAAATGAGTTAAAATACTCATTATGTTCTATTCCTCCATTCCATCTTTTAGCAACCCTCACACGTGGCTTCCCGAACACGAGGTAAACTATCAGGGAAAATAATAGAAGGAATATAAATATGTAAAGCGGTGTTATAAGCCCGAAATCGGCTGGCCCGAAACGCGATTCAATCATTAATCCCTTGAAAACCAGTACAGACGGTATTCCGGATATGTATTCATTTCCGATCAACAGGAATGATACAGCGAAAAGAAAGACAAGGATTAATCCCGTAGCAAGTATTGTATAATTCTCAAGATTCTTTCCGGATGTTTTCTTGTGGTTATCTGTAAAGTAAAACACCTTGAGCATGGCTGCAGTGGCAAAGCCCTCTCCCATAGCTATAAGGGAGCCTGCTATTATGGATGTTATGCCCAATGGGCCATAGAGGTAAGCCCCCATGAAGAAAGATTCCAGTATCATCCAGGTACCCAGTCCACCTAATGAGGGGAACAACCCGGAAAGGGATGAAAGTGCAAAAAACTTCCCGATCTGGTTTATTGTACTTTTCTCACCATTAACAGCACTGAAATATTCTACCCCGGTATGGCCGACAGTTATAAACAAACCGGTTTTGGCTATTGAATGTGCCATGGCAAAGATAGCTATGGATATGAGTATAAATTCCCTTAACACACTGTTGTCTACAGCTACAAATAAACCTATTGTTGCCATCAGTGCACCGTTATTTTCTATGGTGCTGAAACCGCCTAAGGACTTCATATTTTCCGATATATAAGCATATAATGCTCCGAATAGGACAGATATGACCCCTATTATTATAAATATAATTCCTATGTCTATTGAAACTACAGAAAGCAATGCAATTTTTACTATGCCATATACACCCATTAACGTCATTGTAGCACTGAATATTGCTGAAGTATTTGCCGGGGCGCTCCCGTGTGCAATGGGCAGCCATTCACTGATCATGAATGGGGTTAAACCCATTTTTGACATTGCACCTATGGCAAATATAAGCAATACTGTGTCGTTGGTAAGTTTTGAAAAGTCTAAAGTGCCGGTATAAACATATGAAATCACAGCAGCTGTAATTATTAAAACTGTGCTGATTTCAGAGAAAAACATGAATATATAAGCTTCCATATCATTCTTTTTGTTTACAGCTACTGTAACATATGCAGGAATAGACATGATTTCCCAGCCTGTTATGAATAAAAGGTAATTTGGGGAATAAAGTATAAGCATCATTCCAGCTATTGTCAATATGAATAATGGTGCCAGCCACCTGCCATACTTCTTTGAATATGATATGGAAAAAACTGAGGCTATTATCCACACGATTGCAGCAATAAGATAAAAGTATGTTATATAGTCATAAATCCTGAACGTGAATAAAAAGAACATTGCCGATGCTATGGCAGTGAGCAAATATCCGGCTGTCCTGTACTTTATGGAAATCAGGACCGATAAAAATACAAGGATTAACGGTAAATAGTACAGTATCATCTTTTACCCCTCGCCTTTATTATCGCGTTTATTATAGAAGCAGGTGTGGGTGGGCATCCTGCAACTTCTATATCATATTTATCCATTGCCCTGCTGCCAATAATTCCTCCGGAGAGTGCACATGCCCCTATTCCTATGACTATTTTAGGGGAAGGCATAGCATCATAAGCCTCCTTTAAAACAGCTTCCATGCCATCTGTGTACACTCCCATAACAACAAGTGCATCAGCATGCCTCGGTGTATTTGACATAAAAATCTTAAATCTGTTTGTATCATACTGCGGGGAAAATAATGTTGTAAACTCAACATTGCAGGCTCCACATGTACCGGAATCTATAGGATATAAATACAGGGATTTTTCAAATATGTGTGGTGTTTCCCTATTAACTGTGAAAGTTGTCTGTTTTCCTGTGGGTTTTAGATCACATTCCCTGCAGAATATACATCTGTTCATGTCCCATTTCCCATTCTCCAGGGCATCTGTAGGGCAATCATAATCGCTCTTCCCATCAAGGAACGATGGCTGTTCAACCCTATAGCCCTCAAGCTCTTCCGTCTTTATTCTATTTTTTACCCCCTTGAGGAACCAGTTCATATAAAATTCACCTCCAGTTCAGAAATCCATATGCCAAAACTTTCCCACACAAAGAAGAAATCTGTGAATATATTGTTATTTTTCAAAGCTTCCCTGAACAGCCTTAAATTAAGGTATGAAGGCGAAACCATCTGGATATCATTTAATTTCCCATTTTCTATATTTACATAATAAAAAATATCGCCTGCAGGGGATTCTATACGGGCAGACCCCTTCCCTGAACCTGTTAATTCATTTTTTGTCCGTGTTTTAATATTCTTAACGCCATATGAATCTATAATATTTATCGCTTCAAATACCTCTTCTGATCTTACAACTAACCGGGAGAACGAGTCTGCTCCAGATTCTGTTACCGGTGTAAAATTTCTATAATCCAGCGATTTTGAATCTTTTCTTGCATCAAATTTAAATCCGGCTGCCCTGGCGGCTGGCCCTGTTGAATTCTCATTTTTAACGATTCCATTTTCCTGGATCCTATCAAGGAATATCTTGGAGGATAACAATCCATCATAAATATCACGGAACTGTTTTTCAATGGCATTTAATTTTATTGTTGAAAAATCTCCTGATACTGTTCCAAAACCATTAACAGAAAAAAAGTATCTATGGCCGAATGCCCTGGATATAATCCGTGCTACCTCTTCCCTGAGATATAGGAGCTGTTTTTCAGGAACAGCAAATCCAGCTGATTCGCACATGCCCTTTATAACGTCTATATTTGACCTTATGCGCTCCAGTTCAAGTTCCACTATTCTCATGTCATTTAATTCAGAATTTTCGATGCCCAGTGCCTCTTCCACTGCCAGAATGTATCCTATGCTATTGGATGCGGCATGGAATCCATTTATCCTCTCAACTTTAAGCAATGCACGTGAAACCGGGTCTCCGAGAATTTTTAAATCGCGCTTTTTGTATTCAGGATGTATTATCACATCCCTTATTGTTTCCCCTGGAGTAAGCAGGCTGAAATTTACTGATTCCCTGAGCCCTCCTGCCGATGGACCATAATTAAAATAGATTTCCCCTGGATTTTTATCCGCAAATTGGTCTGTGTTTTCAACTGCCGGAGCTATTGAAGAGGCATATACGTCGTAGTTTTTGCTCCTTCCTATATAACGCCCTGAACTTTCTCCAAACTTATAATATTGCATGATACACCACCAGAAATACCACTCCAATAAATATTGACAATATGGCGGCTATGAGTGGCAAGGCCGTATTAATTCCAGACTGGCTGTACTCAGATTTTCCCCTGAAAATCATTTTTGAAACATTAAAATTAATTGATACAAATGCCAGGAATAATGATAAAACTATTATGACAAACTGGGCATAGAAGTGGATTGTAAACACGGAATACAGTATGAGGAACTCACCGAAGAACGTTCCGAAGGGAGGAGTTCCGGTTACTGCAAAGGATGATAAAAGCATGGAAGCTGCACTGGATCTGTTCCTTATTAATCCTGATACGCCATCGATTGATTTTGTTCCAGACATTTCATATACATTTCCGGATGAATAGAAAGCCCCCGCTTTGCCAAAACTATGGGCAAGCAGCAGGAGAAGTGAACCTATAAGCCCGGTTATTGTAAAAGTACTGAAACCTATCAACGCTATATTCATATTTTCCATTGTAGAATAGGCAAACATCCTCTTGTAATTTTTCTGGTATCCAAGGAATATAGCTGCAAACAGTACCGATATTGTTCCAGCCCATACAAAGAGTTCCCTCATGGGAAATATTTCATAAATCCTGTATAATACATAAAGAGCAACGGGCAACAGCACACCTGAAAACATTGCACTGACAGGTGCCGGGGCTTCGCTATGGGCATCGGGAAGCCATGTATGTACCGGAAATACGCCTACCTTTGTACCGAACCCAACGAGGGCTATGGCAACTGCAAGCCTTACAGCTATTGTATCCTTTGCCCCATAGGCTAATATGGTTGTAATTGTAAGCGTTCCAAATGAATAATAAATAAGTATTACAGATATAAACGCAAATGTGACGCCTGCGGATACAATAATAATATATCTCCATGTGGCTTCAAGTGAAATATCTGATTTTTCAGTGATAAGAAGCAATGCAGAGGATATTGTTGTTGTCTCTATCCCCACCCACATAAATCCGTAATTATTTACCATGAGTGCAAATTCCATTGCAACATAAAAGAATCCCATAAGCATGTAATAAACGTTTTCTGAAATCCCTTTATTCTTTATGTTATGCACATATTTCACGGAATATATCAGGGACATAAGATATACTGAACTTACCATTAAAATGAATATATATGTGATATGGTCTATAAAGAAGAATCCAGATGGAGCCATATTAAAGTACAATGGAATGAGCAATACCATCTCTATGATTGCACCTATTATGCT
>JAKBQO010000074.1 GCA_021835185.1 Thermoplasmata archaeon | reverse complement strand
ACATAATCTGCCTTATCCTGGCCTGCTATGTCAAATGCCGTGCCATGGTCAACGGACGTTCTTAAAAATGGAAGGCCGATATTCATGCTGACAGTATGCCTGAAATCATATGTTTTTGCAGCAATATGTCCCTGGTCATGGTACATTGACAAAACAACATCATACCGTCCCATGGAA
This sequence comes from Thermoplasmata archaeon, assembly GCA_021835185.1. The sequence continues at coordinate 6,884 of JAKBQO010000074.1, read as the reverse complement.
GCCTGATAAAAAACTGAATCAGCAGGAACAGGCCCAATTATGTTCATAGTCTGTTTAGCCTTTTCAATAGCAGGAATTATTTCACTGATTTCCTCATTTCCAAACATTCCGGATTCCCCTGCATGTGGATTTAAAGCAGCAACTGCTATTTTTGGTTCCATGAAACCAAGAAGCTTAAGGCTTTTTTCTGTGTCTATTATTGCATTGTATACATTCTCATATTTTACAAATTTGATCGCATTTATCAGTGACATGTGTTTTGAAAGGAAAGTTATTCTCAGTTTCTTCACCTCAAAAAGTGTGGTTATAAATCTGGAGTTTGTAAGAGCCTTTAACATGGTTGTATGGTCAATATATGGTGAGCCTGCCTTTATAATAGCCTCTTTATTTATAGGTGCTGTTGATATGGTGTCTATTTTTCCTGCCATGGCAAATTGTACAGCCATTTCTATGCTTCTGTATGCGACTTTTCCTGCGCTGGCAGTTACCTTTCCCATTTGTATGGGTTCTCCGTCACCAGTGTTTATGAAATCGAGTTTTTTTTCTCCTTCTAAATGCAATCCACATTTATCCATGGTATTCTGGTAATTTTCCTTATCACCAAATAATGTTATCTTAAAATTACGGTTTTTAATAGAATTAATTGATTTAACCACAATTTCAGGTCCAATCCCGGCAGGATCACCAAGAGTTATTCCTATATTGATCATGGTCTCATATTTTTACCTCATATTTATATCTGCATATTCAATGATTTTTTTATATATGCTTTCATCTCCAATGCTTCCACCCTTAATTATATATTTTTTGCCATCAAGTATTCCTCCATAAATGGTTCCAGTAGAAATAAGGGGAAGGATATGTGGTCCACTTTCGAGGTAGCCAAAATCTGCATTATCCAGTACTGTATAGGCTGTTTCACCACCACTTAGGACTAGTACTGAGTATTCCTTTAAGGATAATATGAAATCCTTTTTGTTAATCAGTGTAAAATTATTTCCAGTCAGGTAGAACAGTTGAATTTTGAAATGGCCAATAGTGGAATTGACCAGAGAAATCATATTATTCCTGATATAATTCACCTGCCTGTGGGTTATATCTGTACAGCTTCCAATAATAATAGCCATGCTATTCATCTATCTCATCTCCAGATACAATTTTATCATTATTCCCGGGTCTACAGGAAGTAAATTTTCATTCAGACATCTTTTTGCAAGTTTTCCAATATCACTGTATGTCCTTGAATCTGCAATTATTATTGAATCATGAAGTTTTACAGGAACAATATCACGAATCGTCATTTTCCTTTCATTCTGGATGGTTAAGCCAGTATATGTATATCGTTCAAAGTCTGGTATAGTATCTGTGATGAGTAGCTTTTCAAATTTGCACATGAATTCTATAAAATCTGAGGTACTCCCCCTGAGCATGGTGTCAATTCGTGTTAAAATGAATGCCTCTGGATACAGCTCTTTTACATAATCTAACCGTTGCCCTGCGTTGCCAGTATTCCTGGTTTCAAGATCCAGGGAGATAATTGAAGATTTCATTTTTCCCAGAACATCGATATTTTTGAAAGGTATGGCTGGAATTCCTGTTCCTATGAGAGATGCCATGCCCGCAGCCCCACTCAGGTCATCAGAAATAATAATTGTGTCCATTGGAAATCAATAGAATGCCTATATAAGTATTTTTATACTGTGAGATGGGTAGTTCATTGATTAAATTTCTACTCCACAGTTAAAATTGTAATTATCTGTCAAAAATATCTGACCCCATAGAGTAATTATATATATATAGATATAATTAAACAGCAATGAATGTTAGAGATATAGACACAAAATTAGATATGAAATTGAAGTTAGTCATATCAGACAATACAGATATCTTCAGATGGTCTAAACTTCATGATTTGAGAATGAGCATTTTTATCAAAGAGGGTTCAAACAAACCAGGAGACTATTATTTTCAAGCATTTATAATGAAAAACAAAGTACATTCGGAGGTTAAAGAACTTATTGAAACATATAGTCCAGTGGAAACTGAAAACTATTATATGCTGTCTCATCCCATAGTTAACACTAAAATTCTTTTCCTTATGAAGGAATTATGGACTGTGCCATCTATGGCATTTGGTGAAACTACCATAGAAAATGGAAAACTCATTATAAGAATAAGATTCCATAGATTGTACAAAAAGAATTTGTCCTTAATATTAAACAAATACCTGGCTATACCATACTTTGTGGATGATATGACACTCATTGAAAGTGAAGGAGGAATGGTTTTATTAGGAAAGAAAAATAGTAGAATGCCTCTCTCCATCATTCAGTATTCAATTCCCCTTTCAGTTCATTCTGAAAATTATTCAACTAAAATGCTGGAAAAAAACAATGGTATAGCTCAGGTTGTGGGGAATCCATATAATAAGAAGGATTTCAAGGTCATTATTTTTTCAGAGAATCATATAGAAGAAAGAAAGGGCGTTACCTGCATTTCGGAAGAAGACAATATATATGAGACATATGACAGCAATGAACTGCTTAGCCTCATCAGGGATAAGGCAAATTCCAGGGGCATATTCAGAAATCTACTACTGATCATAATAAAGGATGGACGTATGTATTCTAACTCAGTAATAGCATCAAACAGGATCATGGAATATACTAAAATGGTTTTTTCCTCATCTTTAGAACTTTATGGTAAAAATGTTGTAAGGTTAGAAAATTCCTGTGAATTTGATCCTGAACTCTATGGGGAATTTGGTAAGAAGAATTGATGATAATTATCTGTGCCTTGGGAAAAATTTATATCATGTTTAATAATAAATGAACGTTGATTAAACTGGACAATGATATTCTGGCTAAAATTGCTTCAAAACAATTTTCATTTGACATCCACCAAATTCATGTAACACCCGATAAACCGGTACAGGGTGCTTCAGGAATGGAATATAAATTTGATTATATTATTTCATCAGGTAATGATATGGTAGCTGTGAAAATAGGAAATGCGGAAACATCTACAAATGAGATAATGCTTTTCAATTCCCAGGTTATGGATGTGGGACTAAATAAGAAGATTCTGATAACGGATTCCGAACTGGGGGACTATATTAAAAAAATGTGTAACATATATGGAATTGATATTATAGATTCCAGGGAAATTGATACCAAGCAAATAGAATCCTCCCGTGCAAAATTTGGGATTACAATGCTTGATGCAAAATTATCTGGAGGTTTGCGGCCTGGCTATGTATACCTGATATCTGGAAATACAGGTGCTGGAAAGACGACACTGTCCAGTATCTTCCTCTCCTACGGCAGTAGTGTAGGTGAAAAAGGGCTGATGATACTCACTGATACTTTTCCTGACCAGTTCCTTGATAATATAAGAACAATGAACATAGGTTTTGCGGAGGCATACAGTGAAAGAAAAATAGAGGTTATGGAAATTTCTGACCAGATTCGGTCAATGAAGTCAGAGATTTCTTCAGGAAAAACAGATTTCAGGAAATTTATTACAAAGGTTGTTACTGAACTAAAGAAAATAATTATTTCAAAGAACATAAAAAGAGTTGTGATAGATCCTGTAACATTATTGCTTATACCAGACGACGATTTTGTAAACCTATTTATCAATAGCCTTGCCATAAAGGGTGTTACAGTACTAGTTACCAGTGGATTAAGAAACAGTGAACTGAGTATGTTCGGCATAGAAGAATATTATACAACTGGAATTATAAAGCTTGATTATAATTCAGGGGATGATGGTATGTCCAGAATAGGAAAGGTAGTCAAAATGCGTGGCACGGTTTTTGACTCAACCCCATTTGAATTCAAAATAACTGCAAATGGAATTGAACCTGTAAAAAATGTCAGGGCAATACCCAAAAATCAATCTTTTGATGATGATAATAATATATTTAAGAATATAAGGTAATCATCCTGGCAACCACACTGTAATATTTCAGGCATTCTATATTCCCTAAAGAACATGGGGTGTATGATTCATATAAGAGCGACCTGGTTACATCCTTTTGATGGTTTAATGGCCGCAGAGTTTTTCATAGCTGTTTATCCATGAATGCCCCCTATTATGAGACTCGGTTTTACTATGTTTATTTTAGCTTTTATGTTACGGTAAATGGTGAGACGATATGCATTGCATTGATTTATCCCATTGGAGGGTATCAGATCATGGGTAATTTTGCTAAATTTCTAACATATATTCAATAAAACAATGGAGGTTTTCCAAACTCCGTAATAGATACCAGTAGTTGTTTACATCTATAATGAAGAACACAAAAATCTCAAGACAAAACTAATTACAATGATGGGCCCCCATATTTGAAAAAACAGGTATCTTGCTTACGGTTAACTTAAATAAGAATTGTTGTGTCTATTTAAGCGAACTATGCAACCTATGTGAAATTAAATAAATGCCGTGTAAAAGTCGAAGAGACTAGCGAGTTGAAGCTGTGAACTAAATCCTAAAGATTTGAATGAGCCCTATCTTTGTGTTTTTGATATAGACCAGATTCCATCGTCTGATTTTTTTAGGTAAACTACAGATATACTGAACAAGCATTTAACATAGGTTTTGTGTATGTTCCGTTGATACATTTCAATGTTTATTCAAGTCTTTTGAATGAAACTCCACGGGGAAAGTAGTTCATCTTTTGTGAAGAACTCATTTAATGTAGGTAAGGGAATGTTTTTATATATTTATGAAATGAATGTTAATGAAATTACTCCAGGAAGATGCCCCATTATCTAAGTATTTTGAGATTTTTCTGAACATAAATTCCAGGCAATTAATATTAAGTAGAGCTACAAACTTCAGTGGATTTGGAACACTGGCACGTGATGGTAATAATTTCTATTTTAATGTTTTCATACCAAAATCCAGTGTAAATGATCCATTGATGCCTTTTTTTCCACTTGCAAATGTTGAGGAAAGAGAACTTTACTACGTGTCAAGAGAAAAAATAGAGGATAAGGGAACAATAGATTTCATTAATGATCTTGATTGCATAAACGGACTGGTAATAAGCTATGCCGGCATAGAATCTGGAAATATGATTATAAAGGGATTCATGCATGAGAATACAGAAATGGCATTCTCAGACCTACTGTCAAAACACTGCCAAGAGAAATCAACTATTGCAAAGATTATCTTGAAACCTTCCAGAGGTTTTCTTGATCACTTAAGTGAAATGGATGTAAAATTAAAGAATATAATAATCAGCCTTCCTATGAAAGAATTTGATCATTACAGGGTAATAAGAATGTTAAGGGAAACCGGTGCCACAGGCCAATTTATTGATAATTACCCGCTAAATGGAACTTTCAGGTTAATCGTTTACTCTGACCAGGATTTAAGCTCTGTCCAAGGAATGGAGGAAATATCTGGGACAGACCATATTTATGAGACAAAGACTGATGAGGATATATTGCTTTTACTGGCTTCCAAGGCCAAAAAACACAGGCTCACATGGAGTTTTCTGTTTATTTATGCATCTGATGATAAACTATTTATGAATTTTATTCTTCCGGAATATAGAGCTAAGGAGTACTTTCAGTTAATAGTTGATACGGAAATGGACATGAAAAAACTTGACTGGGTCACACTTGAATTATATAGGAATTTGAATTCAAAAAATATTGATTAGAATATATAAACCAGATAGCTATGGCTTATGTTATTGTTAAAAAACTTTTGAATTCAATAGTGTTTTTTCAATCACATTTCGGTTCTGGATTATAAAATGTAATGTCTTTCGCTATAAATAGAGTTGCGAAGAAGGCTATCTGAAGCGAACTGAAACTGCCAAAGAACTTTCAGATAAAAAAAGAGCGTATACTTCTCGTCTCAAACATTTCGGTATTTGCGATAGGGTTTACAGAAATCTTGATGGAAGAATCGGTAGGAAGAAGTTGCCTCTCTATAGTAATGTAAGTGTACTGGTATTCACCATAATTACACATCCTTCATAGAGACATGGTCAAAGTATATCCTGTTATTATGGTTACTTGTTGTCCTAATAAACACATTTGTCCAGCTTGGGTATATTGTAAAAGACACGCCCAAATCAGCGGTTCTGGTAACCAGATAGAAGGGTTCACTGTGATCATTAATATGTTTCTTGGAATAAGACTGTATATTCCCACCATTTATCCTACCCATACTGATGCGCTGGTGCACTACATCGTTGTAGATCTAAGGGTATATCCAATTTATTCCGCAGGTCTAATAGCATGGTATATCCTGGAGAGTAAACTGGGAATGGTAGACTAATAGACTGCAAGGGATAATTTAAATTACTTTTATGGATTTCATAATGGTAGTTATGGACATAGAAATAGGCATTATAGGAGGTATGGGACCAAAGGCAACAAATCAATTTCTGGACCGTGTGGTTGAATTGACAGATGCAAAAAAGGATCAGGACCATGTAAGGTATATACTATATAGCGATCCCGAGATACCAAACAGGATAGACGCATATTTTCACGGCAAGGAAAGCCCTGTTAGCGCTATTAACAAAGGTATAGATTTTCTGGAAAAGAATGGAATCAGAACTATAGCAATACCATGCAATACAGCCCATATATGGTTTGATAAATTCCATAAAAATGTAGAGGTACTAAATATGATAGACCTAACGGTAAAAGTTGCACTGGAATCTGGATACAGAAAACCAGGAATTCTTGCAACCACAGCCACGATTAAATCTGGGTTGTATATAGATAGCCTGGCTGCAGCAGGATTACACCCAGTAGTTCCAGAGAAGGAAGACAAGGTTATGGCTGCCGTTCAGGCTGTAAAATTAGGTAATACTGAAGAAGGCAAATCCATTCTGGCCCCCGTAATCAGGGATC
>JAKBQO010000073.1 GCA_021835185.1 Thermoplasmata archaeon | reverse complement strand
AGGCGGTTCATAGAATACAAAGCTATGGAAGCAGGAATTCCGGTAATGGTTATAGACCCACATAACACAAGCAGGGAATGCCCCAACTGCCATACCATATCTAAAAAGAACAGGCCCGGGAGATCAGTTTTCAAATGCATTTCCTGTGGCTTAGAGGGAGAAGCCGATTATATTGCTTCTCTCAATATCAGGAACAGGGCTGTTGCCAACCAGCCTATTGTAGCGGGTGATTTTTTTGTCCATTGTGACACCCTGGTTGCAAGCTCACTGCTTTAGCTGTGGGTAGTTGACCGATAGCTTACCACTTACACCTGTTGGAAAGATTGATAAAAAAGCCCTCAGGCATGATAAAAACTAGGAAAAATTTAATTTTATAATTTTTAGTATCTACAAAATCTAAATATTGTATAAATCTGTATATAGTTATAACCTGAATCGGGCATTTATAAAGTTAACATCTGGAAAAAACTTTTTCAAAATTATATAATGTTAATTAGTTTTCTGAAAAATACAGGGGATTATTTTCTATCCTGCATTTTCACAAAATCACGTTTGTCCGGTCCTGTATACACTGCCCTGGGCCTGATTAACCTCTCCTCTTCCTCTACATACTCTGTTATATGTGAAAGCCATCCGAGAACCCTGGAAAATCCAAACAGGGTTGTAAACATGTATATGGGGAAGCCGATTTCATTGAAAACTATGCCGGAATAATAATCTGTATTTGGATATATTCCTTTGCCACCGAATTCCTTTACACCAAGTTCCTCGAGTTTAACTGCAATTTCAAAGAGTTTTTTCTGCTCATCTGTCTGTTCCAGTGTAGTTGCCAGTTTCTTGAATATTTTCATTCTCGGGTCATATGTCCTGTAAACCCTGTGCCCGAATCCCATTAGTCTTCTCTTGCCATCTAATATGTTTGTTTTGAACCAGTTCTCCACATTGTCAACATTTCCTATGTCAAGCAACTGCTTATATGCCGCTTCAGCTGCTCCACCATGCAGCGGGCCTTTAAGTGCAGCAGTAGCTGCTGTTATGCATGAATACATATCGGAAAGAGTAGAAGAAGCAACAAGGGCTGCTGTTGTAGAAGCAGGGACCTCATGGTCAACGTATATAACAAGAGCAGCATTCATTGCAGAAATCTTTTTCTCATCAGCATTTCCAAAGCAGTTCCTTAGAAATGCTTCGGCGTAGTCGTATTTCGGTTCAGGATTCTGGAGTCCCATTCCCATCTTGTGCCTGTATATATTTGATATTATTCCCAAATTTTCCCCGAGGATTTTTGGAACCTGTTTTCTGTCATTTTCCTTATTCCACTGGTAATCACCTGAGGAGAGAGAGGCAAATGCGGTTTCCATCATTGTAAGTGTATCCGCTTCCCTTGGCAGGTCAGATATTAATTCCATAACATGGTCAGGCAGCTTATAATGTTCCTTAACAGATTTTTTAAATTCTGCCAGCTGCTGGCTATTCGGTAGCTCCCCATTGGTCATGAGATAGCACACTTCCTCGAATCCAGTATTCTGGACAAGATCGTTTATGTCATATCCCCTGTATCTTAGCACGCCTGCGTTTCCATCTATAAATGTTAACCCTGTATATTTTATGAATACATCTTCCAATCCCAAACTTACTGCCATTTTAATCACTTCCAAACCAATCTGAATTTTTTACGTTTGCCAATTCTTTCAAAGTATAGCTCTCACGCATCAGGTCCCTTGTAGAGAGAACTCCCGTTACAGCACCATTTTCCGATTTTACTATGAGGTGCCTTATATTATGTTTGCTCATAAGTACAGCTGCCTTTGTTATGGAGTCATTCTCATGCACAACAATTAAGTTCTCCTTTGTTGCAACGTCCCCGACCGGTGCAGTCAGAGACTTTCCTCCGGCAATTGCCTTAATAATATCCCGTTCCGTAACAATCCCTTTCATGGATTCGGCGGAACCAAGCAGGAGAGACCCTTTGTTTTCTTCAGTCATTTTCTTCGCCCCATCATATATAGTTGAAGCACCATCTATATAAGCAGGATGTTTTTGCATGATATTACTTATTTCGAGAGTCATTGGCTAATCATGGTACGATTTAATTTAAACATTACGTTTGGTAAAAAAATGGCAGCATTAAACGAAATTTACCAATAAAATATCGTCAATTAATGAATAGAGAAAAATCCATAAAATATATAAATTATAATTTTATGGGCTGGTATGAAAAATAAAAGTCTCATACTCTTTATGGTTGGCATTATTATAATTTTGAATGGTTATGAGCTTTATTCAAAATTTGGATACCTATTTTACCCTGAATCATATAATTACCTGGCATCTGCAAGTACTGCCAGGCTATACACCTCACTGGATGATATTATATTCATTTTAGGTGCCCTCTTTATTGGCATATCGATATATATGTTCATAAAATCACGTTATTCTATTCCAAAGCTCAAACATTTTTACCCCATTCTTGCAATTTATACCATTATTCTTATGGTAGCGGGAGGAATGGTACATATCATGCCATCGGGATATAAGTACCCCCATTATCTTACATTTGTATACGGACTTCCAATGTTTACCCCTAATTTCCTGTTTTATGAATCGCATATAATAGGCATATATATTTACCCTTTTCAGGTCCTTTCTTTAATAGGCGCATCAATACTTGGCAGTTCAATATTTGCCTTTTCAATTATGGGGCTAAAATTGAAGAAGGCAACACCCCTGTCCCTTGTAGGCGCCATAGGTGTATGCCCGGCATGTGCTACAGGAACATTTTTCGGGTTAGTTATAGGTGCAAGCCCATTTTTAAGTTCTTTCTACCTCAACCAGATTTACGGCAGCACCTTTAATGAAATCATATTAAGCGTAATATCTATTGCCCTGTTGCTTGGTATTTTTCTGTACATGATAAGAAAAAATAAAATCACATTTAAATATTTTAAAAATTAAGTATTTTTGTCATTTTGACACAATTTTAATGGATTGCTTTTACGCTTTTAAATAAAATCTTATTTCCTTTCGAAAAGATTTTTAATAGAACTCTGTATATACCTTCATGAAAGGCATTAATATTGTTGTTTCTGTAAAGCAGGTTCCGGATGCCGACGATCTAAGGATCGATCCGGTAACAAATAATCTGGTCAGGGAGGGCGTGCCGGCCATTATTAATCCTCCTGATTTGCACGCCATAGAGGAGGCTCTCAGATTAAAGGAAAAATATGGTGGAACCGTTTCAATAGTTTCTATGGGTCCGCCTAAGGGTGATATTACACTCCGGGAATCCGTTGCAATGGGCGCCGACAATGTCTATTTAGTTACAGATGCGGCTATGGTTGGATCAGATACATGGGCAACATCATATACCATATCCAGAAGCATTGAAAAAATAGGAAAGCCTGATATAATTTTATTCGGAAGGAGGGCCTTGGATGGGGAAACACAGCAGGTAGGCCCACAAACAGCAATGTGGCTTGGAATTCCTGAAGTTGCTTACACCGATAAAATTATAGACATAGATATGGAAACAAAAATTGCCAGATTGCAGAGAACTACAGAATTTGATACTGAAACTGTAGAGGTCAAGATGCCATTTGTTGCGACAATTACGGAAAATTCCAACAGTCCAAGGGAAGCCACGCTTGAAGGCATGATTAAATCAATAACATTCCCTGTTACCAGATATTCAAAAACTGATATAAACGCTGACCCGAAAATGATCGGGTTAGCAGCATCTCCCACAAAAGTTATACGGGTAAGGCCACCGCCTAAAATGAGAAATCCAGAAATTATAAAAAATGAAGATTTAAACAAAACGGTTGATTTTCTTATATCAAAGATCAAAGGTTCCCTTACAGGAATGAAGGCAATGGAGGAGGCATATCAAAAACCTGAACCGGTTACAAAGGTTGAAGATAGTATATGGGTATACATAGACCATTTTGACGGTGAATTGAACAAAACCTCACTTGAAATTCTTGGTGCAGCCAGGAGAGTAGCTGATTTGATGAGCACTAAACTGGGGGCAATTATAATCGGCACAGGAGATGAGAACCTGATTGATGAGGCCTTTAAGTATGGAGCTGATGAAGCCTATTACTGCGAAACTGACAATGCAAAGAGGTATGACAATGATATTTATACCCAGGCTCTGGGAATGATGATTAATAAATATAAGCCGAACTCACTCTTTTTCCCGGGAACATATAATTCCAGGGAACTGGCAGCCACAACCGCAATAAAGGTCAACACAGGTTTAATAGCGGATTGCATTATATTTGATGTTGATGAAAAAGGGCAGTTGCAGGCAACAAGGCCTGATTTCGGTGGAAAGGAAACATCTACAATTATATGCCCAAACAATAAGCCCGTAATGGTGACAACAAGGGCAGGCGTATTCTCAGCACTGCCAGAACGTGATTTTAAGGGTAAGGTAATTAAAGATAAACTGGAAAAACCCGTTTCCAGATTCAAAATCACAGATTACAAGAATATAGAAAAAACCAATGCCCTTGCAGCCGCACAGGTTGTAGTTGGAGTTGGAAGGGGAATTGTAAATAAAGACAACATAAAATTAGCTGAAGACCTGGCAAAGAAAATTGGTGGAATAGTGGGTGTAAGCAAACCACTTGCAGATTCTGACTGGTATCCAAAGGATAGGCAGGTAGGGCAGACAGGAACAACAATAAAGCCTAACTTATATATTGCCATGGGAATATCGGGAGCTATACAGCATCTTGTAGGAATACAGGGTTCCAAGAGAATAATAGCTATCAACTCAGACCCTGAGGCCCAGATATTTGAAAACTGCGACTATGGAGTTGTAGGTGATATATTCCAGATAGTTCCAGAACTGATTAAAAAAATTGGTGATTTAAATGCTTGAATATGATATTGTTATAGTTGGCGCAGGTCCAGCCGGATCAGCAGCCGCTCTGAAAGCGGCATCGGAAGGAAAAAAGGTTCTTGTTATTGAAAGGGGGCCTGAACCCGGTTCAAAGAACGTTTCAGGTGCAGAGGTCAGAAAGGATTACATAACATCTGTTTTCGGGGAAGGCATGCCATATGAAAGAACTGTTGATACCATGAAGCTTTCACTGTACGAAAAAGATAAGCCTGTAAATATTGATTTCCATCCTGAAGGGCTTGTCACAACAGGAAGATTAAAACTCGATAAATGGCTTTCATCTGTATCCGAACAGGCAGGTGCTACTATTATTCCAAAAACCACAGCACTTAAGCTGAACTGGGAGAACGGGATTGCAAAATCACTTACAACGGACAGGGGAGATGTTGCTGCAAAATCTTTCGTTCTTGCAGAGGGTGTAAATGCCCTTGTATCCATGAACTCAGGAATAAATGTTGACTGGACACCTTCAAACTCTGTACAGGCCGTTAAAATGGTATACTCTATTAAAAAAGGAGACCTGAACAATATATTCGGTTTTCCAGATGACGATACAGGCATGTCCTGGAGAATGATTATGTCAGATCCACTTGTTGCTGGATTCATGTACACCTACAAAGATAGCCTGGCAGTTGGAATTGGTTCTCCAATAAAGGAACTTGTTGACAGGAAGATCAGGCCAGAGGCTCTGCTGGATAAATTCCTTGAAACAACGGGCATAGCGGAAAAGGTGAAGGGATACTCATTGAGGGAATACTCAGCCAAGGTTATACCTGAAGGAGGGTTCCCGGAAACAAATGTGGCAAAGGGCAATGTATACCTGTGTGGGGATGCAATCGGCCTTGTAGACCCGCTCACATTTGATGGGATAACCCCTGCTATAGCATCCGGAACACTTGCAGGTGAAGCAGCTGTTATGAACTACGATAAGGAAGTTTACAGGTATAACCTGATGAAACACCCGGAAATTTCAAAAATAGCTAAAGAAAGAAAATTGGAATCTGACTTCATGACCAGCAACAAAGCAGGAGAATACATAAACATGGTTTCTTCCCTTCTTGAAGGCTGGGCTGCTGGAGATTTGATTGGAATTAGAAATACCATGGTAGGTAATTATAGAAATATTATACCTGACCTGATGAGTTTTGTTATGAGGATGAGATAAATGAGAACAGAAGAGAAATTATATACACTGAGATATAAAAAGGACGATAAATCACATCTTGGCATTAAGGATGTAAATACCTGCCTTGAATGCACTGAGAGATTTGGCGAGCCACAGCCGTGTGTATCCATTTGCCCGGCAAATGTTTTTACATGGGAAAACAACAGGATAATCATAGGATATGAAAATTGTGTTGAATGCGGCGCTTCAAGAATAGCCTGCCCCTATGACAATATTGACTGGAACTATCCCAGATTCGGAAAAGGAATCGCGTTGAGATACGCGTAATTCCGTTAATTTAAAAAGATTAATATTTTTATTTATACTATTTAACTATGGAAGAAATCTATTTTTTAAACGATGGCACATATGAGCTTGATTCAGGAGCTTATTTCGGTATAGTTCCAAAAGTATTATGGTCGAAATATATCAGTGATAATAACAATAAAATAAGGATTACAACAAATATTCCATTTTTACGTGTAAACGATAAAAATATAATGGTGGATGCAGGGATCGGAAATAATTTTTCTGACAGGTTCCGTAGAATATTCGTGCCGGAGAAAAATAATGACATTGCAGATTCCCTGGAAAACGATTATCATATAAAGGGAGTTGATAACATTATACTATCACACATGCATTTTGACCACAATGGCCATATATTCTCTGGAAATAAATTATTCAGGAACTCGCAGATAATAATGCAGGAAAAAGAGCTAAAAGCCTTCAGGCATCCAAATGACTTTACAAGAGGGAGTTACATTCCTGGCAAAATTCATGGAAAAATTAAAACTATTGAGGGCTCCAGAAAGATTACCGGCAACATAACAGCTATAAATACGGGCGGGCACACGGAAGGGCACATGGTAATATTCTTTGAAATAAATTCAAAAAAATATATGTATGGCGGGGATTTATTTCCATCATCATTCCACCTGAAACCATACTATATCACAGCTATAGATTCATACCCCATTGAAACACTGA